>CAYUZC010000349.1:0-1103 GCA_964449525.1 uncultured Ruminiclostridium sp. | reverse complement strand
ATTATATTCAGACATCATTTAGACAGGACGATATCTTAGGGAGATATGGCGGAGATGAGTTCATCGTTCTCTTACCTGACACCACATCCGTAAAAGCTTTTCTTATAGCTGACCGTTTTAGAGAGCTAATTCAAAACAAGTCAAACCCCGAGATAACTATTTCAATTGGAATATCCAATTATCCCACTGACGGTAAAACCGCCCAGTCTCTTATTGAAGCAGCCGACAAAGCTCTGTATTCTTCTAAGGAAAAAGGCCGGAACACAGTAACCCTTTTCTCAACCCTATAGTTAGAAAGTGGACGCTTCACCATATTAGAAATCGATTAGAACTAAATTAAACTATGCCTCAAATACTTGAATCGGTTTTCTCTCTTTGATATATTCAAGGTGTCTTCCAATTTCAGGTTAATAAATATTCCCTATTGAAGACAGAATTTTTTAGGCGGTGAATATATGAGTCGGTCAGAATACTTAATGGCATTGTATGATGCGTTAGATGAAATACCAAATCAAGAAAGAACCGACGCTGTAAGCGAGTATCAGGAATATTTTATAAATGAAATTGAAAAAGGCCGTACAGAAGAAGAAATTTGTTTATCACTGGGAGACCCCATCACCCTTGCGTATGCCATTAAGCAAAGACGTGGCTATGGAGCTAAGAAACAAAGAGCATTCTATGAGAAACCCCGTCGCAGTCATAAAGTTTTTAAGGATATCGCAACTGTTATTACGGTGTTAGTTATTGTATCTATTGTTCTTGGAGGTTCAATGATGTTTAGCTTTTCAAGAGGTACAGGGATGATATTCGGCATCGGGAAAAAATATGAAATAAATGATATTCGTGAGATTAATCTTGATTCAGCAAAAACTATTATTGTGCGGACAATCAGTGTCAATACCTCGATTTTGCCGTCAGATACCGGAAAAATTAAAAGTACCCTCAAAGGAAATGTACGATCCATAAGCCCCGATTATGTCCCGACCCTAGAAGTAACTAAATCCGGGGATAGTATTATTATTGAAGAAAAGCGTAAGGCTTTTGCAATGATAGGATTTAATTGGGAACAGATTAATCTTGATATAAGTGTTCCGAAAAGCTTT
>CAYUZC010000348.1:0-2162 GCA_964449525.1 uncultured Ruminiclostridium sp. | reverse complement strand
GCTTTGCCGCTTGGTTGTTGAAAGTATGGAATATAGGTCGTAATAGCGGCACCAACCTTGTTTTTTATGGTTCAAATGAGACCCTCTCTTACATCCGCGAGGTGCAAGAAAAATACACCATAGCGTGCGAGTTCGTGGAGTTTACTGATTGGGATGATTTTCTTATTTTGGCACGTGATTTCGGGAGCGACGACAATCTTATTTTCGTGATGAGCCGCAAAAACGGGCTCACCTATCATAGTTACATGAACAAGCTGCCCGACAAGTTGAACAAGTATTTCCAAGACAATAGCTTCATCCTGATCTTCCCCATTCAGGTAGGCGTGAATGGCATGGGATCCAATGAGGGAGGCATCGACGTGATCCGGGGCAATATCTCCCAGATCTTCCGCAAGAAATGAAAGTTGCACCCACATGACTTAACTCGTTCGCGAAACGGTGAATACCGGCAATTAAAATATCTTGGTGATTTTGATTTTTGTACGTACCTTGTAGGGCAAATCTTTTCTTTATAAAAACATTAAACTGAAAAACAATGAAGAAATAATGGAAGATAAATCAGCCTTTGATATTTTAGTAGAAACTCTTGAAAGCTTTGGTTTTAAGACAGAATCGAGTAGCATCTATCAACCAATCATCGTCACTCCAAGCGAGCGGTTTCTGAGTACTAAATACGTCTGTTGTGAAATCACTGATTCTATTTACTTTTTTGCTTCTGATTCGTATGGGACAAAAGCATATACATCTTCCACGTTTACCGGATTATATAGTTCCTTGGAAACCTTGAAAGATATTGAATATGAGGTGATTAAAAGAGATTGGTTTGATGTTTTTAATAGAAAAAGAAGGAAAACCGGGATTGACCACGTTGACAATAACGTAACCATATTATCCTCCGGATGGATTCCATACAAAGAATTAAGCATAGAGAATATTGAGCTATTTTTAAAGATAAATACCCTTGGTTATCCTTTTTCGCTCGTTATCGAAGACAATTATCTTTCAAGAATAAAACCGTTGAAGGATAAGAAAATCATTGCTGTAGAGACAAATGAGTGGGTCTATGAAAATGAAGAGGTTTCCAGTAGCTCTAAATCTGTAGAGAGGTCTTTTGATCATATCTTTCGGGTTATAACCCCAAAGATTATGAGAAATATAAAGTTTTTTGGGTTATACCCATAAAAACTCTGTTTACTTATCAAAATTCACATGACTTAACTCGTTAGCGAAACGGTGAATACCAGTCTCTATTTTTTTAATCGTTTCTCGGCGAGGTTTCTTTATCCCATTTAAATAGTGGCTTAATTGCCTTTGATTAATACCCGTGATTTTTTCCAATCCACTTAATGAGAGCATATCTGAATAATGTCTCAAGAACGAGGCAGTATCGTACTTAAACGAAAACTCTAGATCCTCTGGAAACTTTTTCCCTGTTTTAGCATAATATTCCTTCATCTCTTTCACGGATTCATAAAAATCATCTACACACTCTTGCACGGAGTACCCTTCACCCAATAATCCAAATGACAAACCATAATCTTTACCTGGATCAATCACGGCCTCAAAACGCTTATCAGCTCCCGTTTCAATAATTATATCAATTTTCATGTTTTCCCTCCTTTTTGTCGGGGTTTAAAGTTTAACCCCTGAGTCTTTACTGATTGATTTCATTGTTCCAAATTTGGCCTCTTCTGATTTATGATGACTCAGCGGAAACTCTTTCCCTGTGATGGGGCTATACCAGATGGGATGCTTTTTTCCATCGTATACCCAGTAACATCCGGATTTTTTAAGTTTCCTTTCAATTTCTGAATACTTCATTCTACCAATTCTGATCGGATTAACATCCCGCAAAGGTAGTGAATTTAATACTGATTTGCAAATTATTGGAGTGTAGAATTTTACTCCGCAACTAGTATATAGATTTGCAGGAAAACGAACCTTTTCAAAATGATGAAAGATTGCAAAGTGCTCTAAAGATACCGCCGTAAGAGCTGCTTCAAGGTCGTACCTTCGCTGCACTTGGGCCGGTTCCCCCTTATATCCTCCTTATTGCTCCCATATATCCACCTTATAAACAGATAAGGAGGAACCGGCTTTGGTACGGCCCGTATCATTCTCTACGGAAGGGAGGCGAGAGGGGATGCACGTGCTGATAGTGA
>CAYUZC010000347.1:0-2167 GCA_964449525.1 uncultured Ruminiclostridium sp. | reverse complement strand
GATTATGTATGTTTATTGGTCTGAATGTTTACAGCAGATATTCAATCCTAAACGTGCCACAGATGCCTGAAGGTTATTTGGGAGGACAACTTTCTGACAAGGAATTCGAAAAGCTTGTTAGCATCACGGAGTTTGATAAAACCATAATTTTAAAATTAGGCAAAAATAATAGTGAGGATGCAGTTTTAGAAGAATTGACCCAAAATAGCAAATTGGATAGAAATGAAATATCGGTTGCGCATGAGAGAATAAACCAAAAAATCACAAAGCTTTCTAACAGTATATTTTGGTGGTGGCAACTTATTGTGTGTGTAATTCTGTATTTTATCGGGTACTGGGTTCCGATTATAAATCTTCGTATTATGGCCCGCGCAAGAATGATTGATATGGAGGATGAGGTTTCACAATTTCAGACAATTATTTTAATGCTTATGCACATGAACAGGATTCATGTTCAAGAAATCCTTGAATGGATGGAAACCTTTTCGGTTCATTTTAAGGAACCCTTACAGAAATGCATATTGAATTTTAGCTCGGGTCCTTATGAGGCGCTGGAGGAGCTTAAAGCAGGGGTTGGATTTTCGCCTTTTCTGGCTATAATAGATAATCTTCAGCTTGCCAGTTCAGATTTGGAGGTGGCAAAGGCCTTTGAGGAGCTTGAGAATGAAATGAGTTTTAATCGTGAAACTCGAAAAGATATGAATGAAAGAACTGTAGAGAAAAAGAAAAACCTAGGAAATATGATAGGATTTTTGCCTGTTTATTTTCTTATTATATTATACCTGATCATTCCCATGATTGTGTCCGGAATGAACAGCGTTTCAGCTTTTTATAAACAATTACTACAAATTTAAAAGATAAACCATTATTATAGGAGGTTAAGCTATGGAAGGTAATTTATCTAAAGCGCTTTGGCTGGGAGTTTCAATTCTTCTTTTTATTGCAGTTGTAACTATAGGTTTAAGCATTTTCGGAGGGATGAAAGAAGTAAGCACTCTGGCTAATGACCGTGTGGGAGCTATATCTCAAAATATGGCGGAGGAGGAATTCAGAGTCTTCGATGGAAAGGAAGTAAAAGGTGATGATGTTCTTTCAGCCTTAGGGACATTTGCCGGCAGAAGTGGGGAAGTTATAGTCTTCGTGGCTACTTTGGGTTCTAATAGTGGCAATCCCGTTAATTTAAACCTTTCCACAGGTAACAGCTTAAACAGTTCAAGCTTTACTCAGTACATATCAGAAACATCAGGTACATTAAGTGTAGATAATCGATGCGCTATTCTGTCGGTTAATAGTGGAGATCTTCTTTCAAGTATCAGCAAGACCGTTATGGACGCCGAAAGAAGAGATTGTGAAAACCCAAATCTGACATCCAAATATATTAATCCTTCCGGAAAATTTATCGCCCAATTAGTTTATGATGAGAATTTGAAAATCCGTGGTGTAATTTTCGCTCAGCAGGACTGATTTATGAACGGGAATATTGAAAAAATATTATACATTGGGGTTGGAGTTCTATTATTGGGCGTAGCTTTTATGTTTTTCTTTTCCGGATATAACCTCTGCAAGGATTATGTTGGAAAAAACAATGAGATATTAAGTGAGGATAGGATGGTCACTATCTCAGAGGAAAGAGATGATTTCGAAATAAGAGGTGCAGAAGTTATACATCAGGTAATCCAAGCAAAAAAACTTGAGGGAAAAAAGAGACTGTTAGAACTGTATTCAGATTCAATAGTATCATATCAAAGCTGTGCTCAAATATGGGTTTCAGGTAGAAGTGCAGAAGAAATTAATACATCAGATATTGATGAAGATTCATTTTACGATATTGAAATAAAAAAAGACTTCTTCGGACGAATAACAGAGATTAAATATAATTTAAGATAGAAAAGGTGGGAGACATGGACAAACCCATGTGGAAAATACTGGCGTTTATGTTATGCGCAGTTTTGTTGTTTCTATTTCCTTTGATGACCATATTAGACAGGCAGGACGATGTAGCCTACAATATAGTGCTGACAGAATGTAATAGATTTGTAGATGCATGCAGAGATACTGGTTATATAACACCGGATATGTACTCTGAGTTTATAAATCGTGTGGGAGCGACAGGAAATACTTATAATGTAAGGCTATCCCATATAAAGAGGTCGGTGAATCCGGTATA
>CAYUZC010000346.1:0-2181 GCA_964449525.1 uncultured Ruminiclostridium sp. | reverse complement strand
CGTGTTGCGGAGTTCACAAAGAAGGCAATTGCACGAATCAGTGGACTTAAACAGGGCCAACCTTCAGACGAAAGCACACAAATCGGTTGCCTGATTAGTGAAAAGGCCGCAATCGAAGTTGAAGCACAGATTAAACTGACGGTTGAACAGGGTGGCAGGGTTGTTCTCGGTGGAACAAGAGACGGAGCATTTATCAAGCCTACTGTTATCGCGGATGTTCCGAAGACGGCAGATGTCGCATCTGATATGGAGATTTTCGGACCTGTTGTTCCGATTATCACATTTGATACTGTTGAAGAAGCAATAGAAATTGCTAACAGTTCCAAGTTTGGTCTATGCGGATGTGTATTTACAGAGAATATGAAAACAGCACTGAAGGTATGCAACGCATTAGAATGTGGCGGAACAGTTATTAACGGTGCAAGTTTCTTCAGAAGCTTTGAGATGCCTTTTGGCGGATACAAGTACTCAGGAATCGGTACAGAAGGTGTTATGTCAACATTTGATGAAATCACGAGGACAAAGACAATCGTACTAAAAAATATTATCTGATTATTCTAAATACCCCATGCGGCGGGAGATATCTCCTGCCGCTTTTTTTACTTCTGCAATAGCTTTTTCGAGCTGATCGTAGGAAAGTTGAGTTGTAGAACCGCTGGCTGAAAGAGCAGCTACCGCAGCTCCTCTGTAATCAAATATCGGTGCACCTACGCATCGATGTCCAATTTTAAATTCCTCGTTGTCCATAGCCCAACCCTGATGGCGGACAACTTTTAGCTGACGTTTGAATTCGCGTGGGTCTGTAATTGTGTTTGGAGTATACTTGGTGAATTTATAAGGATATAATACTTCATCAAGTTCATCACCTGACAGACATGAAAGAAGGCATTTTCCTATAGATGAACAGTATGCAGGTGAACGGAAACCTACTTGAGTATAAAGTCGTGTATTAGGATATTGATCCATTTTTTCAATATAAATGACATCACATCCGTCCAGAATACCGAGATGAGAAGTAAGCCCAAGATCACGTACAATACCTCCGAGAAGGGGCTTTGCTTCAGTAATGAGCTCCAGACTGTTTATGTGGAGGCTAACTGTTTCAATAAGCTTATAACCGATAGAATATGTACTGTCTGCATTTTTCTCGACATAATGTCGGGCACACATAGTGGACAAAAGTCTGTGAACAGTACTTTTGCTCATATCCGTAGCCCTTGCAATATCAGATAAAGACATGGGTGAGCTTGATGCTGATATTTGCTCAAGGATATCAAATAAACGATCAACAACTCTAACATTACTTTCCATGAAAACCTCTGAGAAAAATAACTAAGGATTCTTTATATGAATCCATTCTTATTATAAGCTTTAAAGAAATTGTATTCAAGAGCACACTCATGTCTTTACAAAAGAAGAGAACAATCCATATTTTAGTTGTAAATTAATCCATCAGAGGAGTTATTTAAGGAATAATGGCTATAAAATGACATGACCTCAATAATACTTTGTTATACTATTAATCATAGTTTATAATTAAATCCAGAAAGGCATAGCGCCTATGTTTATAAATGTATAATCGAGGAGGATTCGTCATGAACGTACTTAGTAGGCTTGGTAGTGCAGGGGTTGTGCCTGTAGTTGTAATCGAAGATGCCATAAATGCGGTACCCACAGCAAAAGCATTGTTGAAAGGCGGTATTGATGTAATGGAAATTACAATGCGTACCGATGCTGCATTGGATTCTATTAAAAGCGTATCAAGAGAATGCCCTGAAATGTTGGTTGGCGCAGGAACCGTAATCACTCTGGAACAATGTAAAGCAGCCGTAGACGCAGGCGCTAGATTTATTGTATCTCCGGGTTTTAATGAACAGGTTGTAAAATGGTGCATAGAAAATAATGTCACGGTTACTCCCGGATGTGTTACACCTACAGAAATTACTATGGCAATTAATTATAATATTAAGGTAGTTAAATTCTTTCCGGCGAATGTATATGGTGGACTAGCCGCTATGAAAGCCTTATCCGGCCCTTTTTGTGACATAAAATTTATACCTACCGGCGGAGTAAATGCTCAAAACCTTTTCGAGTACATATCTGCCCCGTTTGTTCATGCTGTGGGTGGAAGCTGGATTTGTTCAAAAAAAGATATATCAGAAGGTAATTTTGATAAAATAG
>CAYUZC010000345.1:0-2191 GCA_964449525.1 uncultured Ruminiclostridium sp. | reverse complement strand
TTTTGGAAACAAATGCTTATAACAGCTGTTTTATTGTTAATGGTCTCATTACTGGGGTTAATACCACCGGTGATGATAAAGAATATAATTGATAGAGCTTTACCGGAAAAAAGTATGAAAATGGTTATAACCTTTATTGTTGTGTGTATCGGAGCTACAGTTTTAAGAGACTTAGTATCGGTAGGGCGAACATATATCAGCACATGGATATCTAAAAATATAATCAATAATATGAAAAATGATATGTATCAGCATTTACAGCACATGCCTGTACGGTTTTTCACCATGGCAAAACCGGGTGAAATAATTACAAGAATCACCGGTGACATTGAAGGGGTTCAGGATATATTCAATTCTACTGTTGTAAATGCATTAAGCAGCATTTTAACATTGATTACAACAATAATCGTATTGATTTCTATGGACTGGAGGATGGCTGTTTTAAGCTTAATAATATTACCGGTATTCATAATTCCAACTCGCAGTGTGGGTAAGTACAGGTGGAAAATTGCTTTAGACAGTCAAGAAAGGCTTGAGGAGTTGAATCAATTGATTCAGGAGACTCTTAGTATCAGTGGATCAATTTTGATGAAAATTTTCACTAAGGAAAAGGATGAGTATAATAAATTTGAAGACATTAATAGGAATGTTATAAATCTGCAGATTAAAGAATCTCTTGCAGGACGATGGTTTTTCATGACTATGAATATTTTCACAACACTGGGTCCCATGATTATATACCTTTATGGGGGTTATCTCTTTATACAGGGTAAAATAACTATTGGTGCGATTGTAACATTTGTAGCTCTTTTGGATAGGCTCTACAGACCGGTTACACAGCTGTCGAACATACATATTGATATAACAAGATCCATGGCTCTTTTTAACAGGATATTTGATTATCTTGATTTGGAAGAAGAACCTAAAGACAAAGAAGAAACTATAAAATTAGAAAATTGCAGTGGTAAGATAAATTTTGAAAATGTAAGCTTTTCATATCAAAAAGGTGTGCAAGTGCTTGATAACATTAGCTTTTCAGTCGAACCCGGCACTATGACCGCATTAGTAGGTGAAAGCGGCGTGGGTAAGACAACAGTGACAAACTTAATACCAAGACTTTATGAAATCTCCGATGGCAGCATAAGAATAGATGGATATGATATAAAAGATATTTCTATGGATTCTCTCAGAAAGCAGATAGGTATAGTTATGCAGGAACCGTATCTTTTTAATGATACAATTGAAGAGAATTTAAAATATGGAAGAGATAATATTTCTCAGGATGAAATGGTTGAAGCATGCAAGGCCGCATATATACATGACTTTATTATGACACTGCCTGATGGATATAAGACTATTGTAGGAAATCGAGGCATTAAACTGTCAGGAGGAGAAAAGCAACGTATTTCCATTGCCAGGGTAATACTGAAGAATCCAAAGATTCTTATATTAGACGAGGCAACCTCTGCATTGGATTCCGTTTCGGAAATGTATATTAAAAAAGCACTAGTACCTTTATTAAGAGGGCGGACCAGTATTGTAATTGCCCATAGATTATCAACGATTTTGGCGGCAGACAATATATTGGTATTTAAAAAAGGCCGAATTATTCAATCGGGCAAGCATAAAAGTCTAATGTCTCAGAGCGGACTTTATAAACAATTATATGATACACAATTCGGTATAGATACAAAAGTAAGCGCATGCTGTATATAAATTGCAGGTTCGCGGAGTGATTAGTGCTAATATCGATGATATAATGACTGTGAACGTTAGACATAAAAGGTATATGGTGATGTAATGAAAAGAGTAAAAATTACAGTTATGAAAACGGCTTGCTATAAGGATTTAATTGGAAAATATGAGAATCCCATAATTCATACTTGTGATATGAAAAAAGGACAAGAGTTCATAGCGAATGGTTGGCATAAGCCGGACGGTTTCTGCGACAGCGCATGGGAGAGTATGTCAGCTTTTGTAATGACACTTGCTCATGGCGGTTCAGACTTCTATAAGGGCTGGATGAAAAATAAGAAGTCTGCAATGATATCTTGCAACGATGGGTTTCGCCCGGTTAGCTTTTTGCTTGAAACTATGGAAGAGGACGCTGACTAAAAGATTAAGCATATGCTACAGCAACGGTGAGTTGGGTAATAATCATGATTATCTGACCATCATTAAGAAATTAGAA
>CAYUZC010000344.1:0-2203 GCA_964449525.1 uncultured Ruminiclostridium sp. | reverse complement strand
TTAGTTCGCATAATTCTTAAGATGCGTTGTAAATACGATAGCCGCCGCGGCCGGCTTGCTTTGCCGAATACATAGCGGCATCGGCCATTTTTTTAAGACTGAAAATATCGGTTGAATGATCGGGATAAAGAGCAATTCCGGCACTTACTCGCACCGGCAGCATTGTCGGGCCTATCATACGAGGTTGAGAGAGCGATTCAATAAGTTTATCGAGGATTTTAGCAGTTTCTTTTTTACCTGCTTTCGGAATAAATGCAATAAATTCATCGCCGGCAATCCGTATTTTTACTGCATCTTCCGGTAAAACCCTTATCAGATCGGCAGAAAATGATTTAAGTAGTTCATCTCCTGCATCATGACCGTAAGAGTCATTAATGGCTTTAAGGTTATCAACATCTATAAAAATTAGAGAGCCTTTGTTACCGCACGTTGAAAGGGATTGTACAATACGATCGGGAAAGGTTCGGTTGCTAAGGCATCCGGTGAGAGGATCCTGCTCTATTTCAACCCTGAGCCGTTCATTATCCTTTCTCAGATTAAAAAGTATAAGCTGAGTTTTAGTAAAAGCTTGTTGCCGGCGAAGAGTCTCATCTTCTAGCATGCGTGTTATATTTTTATATGTAGATAACGCCTCAATTAGCATAAGATTATTATTAGTTAGCTGACAAATTTCTGCCATGGTAAGGGCAACATTACGTTTTAATACAGGATAATCAAGCTTCATAGCAAAGTTATATGCACCTAAAATAATACTAAAGGCTTCACCATAGGAATTGCTTTCGCAGTATATTTTACTTAAATTCATGCGGATTTGTACAAGATAGTAACTATTGTTTGTTTCTTCGGCAAGGGCTAGAGCCTTTAAAAAAGACTCTTTTGCTTCGGCTATATTTTTTTGGCCGGTTCGTATTTCGCCTAATATATAATAACTCTCGCAGAGCATCTGGATATTTTCCTTCCTGATAGATTCTTCCAGAGCCATGTGAGCAAAGGTTTCGGCTTCATCAATTCTATTCATAAGGAAAAGCGTATGAGCTAAATTTCTATAAATAATACATCGGGGAAATATTTCATTTTCGCTGGTCCCGCATTTGCTCATCAACGAATATAAATATTCCAGAGCAGTTTCATGATCTCCCAATTCAGTGAGAATACTACATAAATTATTATAAACGCGACATTCAATATCGGGATATTCTTTAGCTTTTGAGATTTCCAGTGCCTCCAGCAGGTAATCAAGGCTCTTTGATGTGACTCCTAGGTTATAATAAGCTATTCCGAAAGAATTGGCCGTTCGCGCAATACGAACAGTATCACAAAGCTTTTTTGCTATGGTATAGCATATATCTAGATGATGGATGGATTCTTCATTATTGCTGTTTGACATCATTGATCGAGCGATGCGAAAGTGACTCTCATATATGCCAATATCATATTGAAGCACCTTGGACAAATCCAAAGCCTCCTTAGCGAAATCCATTTCTTTTCCCGTATATTGGCTTGTATGACGGTCACATTCATCTATGAGCTCATCGACAATTGACCTTTGATTTTTCATAACTATCACCATATTGTCTGTATTAAATATTATGGCACGCGTATGAATTTTTACGAAGCAATAAAGTGAATTAATTGGAAACAATAATGCTAATTTTAAAAATAGCCAGTATTTGCTATTATACCATGATAAAGAAAAAAAATAAAGGGTATGGGAATTTTTAATGAAAATATATAGTTTTTAATCTTTACTTTAATATCATTCTTAAATTGATTTTTGAAAAGGTATCAAGTATAATAGGTATAATAATTTGAGGGATTTAATTATCGCTTATAATGTATGTAGAAACTAATTATGGAAACATTTGTTTTATGGAGGTTTGAACATGGTTGATAAGTTTGAAAAGCTTGGTTTAACATTTGACGACGTACTATTGGTGCCACAGTATTCGCAGCTTCTGCCAAAGAATATTGATGTCTCGACATATCTTACCAATAAAATCAAACTTAATATACCTTTATTAAGCTCAGCCATGGATACCATTACTGAAGCAAGACTGGCTATAGGACTTGCCCGTGAAGGCGGTATAGGGGTTATTCATAAAAATATGACAATTGAACAGCAGGCAACTGAGGTTGATAGAGTAAAGAGATCTGAACACGGAGTAATTGTTGATCCTTTTTATCTTTCTCCTGACCATATCAT
>CAYUZC010000343.1:0-2212 GCA_964449525.1 uncultured Ruminiclostridium sp. | reverse complement strand
CATTATTGATGCTACAATCCGCCTGATTCTGTTATTCATATATTTGACCTGCCTCCGCAAAATTAATACTATCCGGCTGGATTATTAAGCCGTCAGCTATTATTGTAACTCTAAAATCGCCAATTTTCAAGCTAGCTATGTCATGCGGTTCCAGCTATTGGCGTGTTTTTAATCCTTGTTAATTTCCAAAGTAAATTCTACCCCCCTTCTTCTCCAAGATAGAAGTTAATTTGAAAAACATCAGGGATAGAAATTACTTTGACAGAAAAGTGCTATATAATAATTGCTAATTGCTATGTATTCCGGTATCCCTTTTAAGGAGGTCTTTACATGGCAAAACATAAACATCTGACCTTGGAAGACAGAATCACGATTACTAATCTTTTAGATAAAAACTATTCTTTCAAGGGAATTGGCACTGAGTTAGGAAAGGACTGTTCTACCATTTCTAAAGAAATATGCAGACATATAGTTTTTAAAAAAACCGGAGCCTACGGACGACCTTTCAACGCCTGCTTACACCGCTCAGCCTGCGATGTCCGCATACTCTGTTCTCCCTGTTCTTCTGACAGGAAATATAGTTTCTGCAAGTTTTGTAAGTTATGCAATTCAAAATGTCCTGATTTTGGACAGGAACTCTGCGTACGGCATAATAAACCGCCCTATGTCTGTAATGGATGTGAAAAGCTCAAGTTCTGCACCTTGGAGAAACATTTCTATCATGCCGTAGCAGCATACACTGAGTACAGAGAAGTCCTGTCCGAAGTCAGATCTGGCATATCCCTTTCTGAGGATGAAATAAAACATTTAGATACCTTTGTCTCACCGCTCATCATGCGTGGGCAGTCCCTTAATCACATCTGTGCTAATAACATGGATTCTCTCATGGTCAGTGAGAGCACCCTTTACAGACTTGTGGATTACAACCTGTTTTCTGCAAGGAACATCGACCTTCCAAGAAAGGTACGTTACAAACCCAGAACGCATAAGAAAAATTTCAAGGTAGACAAAAGCTGCAGGATTGGCAGAACCTTTGATGACTTTCAGAAATTCATGGAAGATCATCTTCAGCTTTCGGTTACTCAAATGGATTCAGTGGAGGGAAAAAAAGGTGGCAAGGTGCTTTTAACCATTCACTTTGTTAAATCTGAACTCATGCTGGCTTTTATCAGGAATTCCAATGATTCTCAGTCAGTCATTGATGTGATTGAGAAACTGTATCTCGAACTGAGACCGGACGGTTTTATATCCCTGATGCCAGTTCTACTCGGCGACAACGGAAGTGAGTTTTCCAATCCGACAGCTCTGGAGTTTGACTGTCAGAAAAACCGCAGGACTTATGTCTTTTACTGTGACCCTTCTTCACCTTATCAGAAAGGTTCGGCTGAAAGAAACCACGAGTTCATCAGGCTGTTTATTCCGAAAGGTAAAAGTATGGATGCTTTCATGCAGGGGGATATAACCCTCATGATGAATCACATAAATTCCTACAGCCGTGAAAGTCTGGGCAACAAGAGCCCTTATCAAGTGTTTTCATTTTTGTATGGAGAAGATATCTTGAAACGACTGGGTTGTACAATGATCCCTGCTAACGAAGTCACTTTAAAGCCTTCTATATTCGGCAAGAAAGGAGAAGCAAGCTAATGGATAAAGTATATATTAAAGAATGGGAATATTTGATTCGACGGCAATTAAGAGACTTTGAGAATACATATCCGATGACACTTAGTGAAAGGAAAGAAGTCCATAAATGGGTATCAGACGAAAATAGCATTAATACTAATCCGTGGTATTGGTATTATGAAAACGGTAATGAGATGAATTATTTGGATGCCCTAAGATTCGAAAAAGAACTATATGAAAATATGGTAACAAAGACACAGCCAGCACACTAACTCTCTGTTACCATAACAAAAAAGAGATACCGGAATACCAGCCCCATAACTCTATATTAAGGGGTGGAATTTACTCTGAGAAAAAAACAGCTAAATTTCACACTTTGTTTAATTTACCCATTTTTCCTCAAATTCACCGCTAATCTACTCATATTGTATTAAAAAAAGACCAAAAAAGCCATCCTATTCTTAAAATATTAGTAAAGGATGACTTTGGGTGGAATTTACTTTGGGAAAGTGGAACTTACCTTGAAATTTGACCACAAAATCAGAAACTGTCAATAGTTTTATACCGATTGTAATCACCCGGCATAACT
>CAYUZC010000342.1:0-2214 GCA_964449525.1 uncultured Ruminiclostridium sp. | reverse complement strand
TAAATTATTAAGGATTTTTGCTTTATGCCAATGCTTCAGTTTTTCGTACTCATTATCGCTTATAGCATTAAGCTCTAGCAATAGCTGCATAACCACCGGATATATAGCTCTTTCACTTCCATCCGCAATCTTGATGCAAATCCCCAGTTTTTTTTCTTTGATTCCCAAGCAATAAACTGCCTCAGCTCCTATTTTTGCTATTAATTTACCACTAGTGTATTGCATAAGCTCAGTGCAGAATTCACCCGTCCCGGCAACCATCTCAGGATATTCACTCATAGCCTCAAAAACAGTCTTGCAGGCTTCGTGGTATGTGCTGTCCGGGTCTTGGGAATACCTTGTCAGTCTGGCATAAGATAAAGCCATCTTATAAATAGGTAATATGAAAATAGGAAGGCCACAGCCATCGATACCTATGGGTATATTTTTAATATCTTCGTCAGTAAAAATGCTGATGGTTTTCATAACTTCCTGTTGAACCGGATGGGATATTTTATGGTAATCATGTATATCGCATCCTAGGTATTTTGCGTAAGCCAACATTGCGGCGTGCTTTCCCGAACAACCTGCATGAAGTGCGGAAGGTTTTTTACCTTTAGATATAAGCCTGTTATTCTCATCTTCATTATACGGTTTTCTAACTCCACAATGAAGATCATTCACATCTAAATTTAATCGCTTAAGCACATTTAATACAGTTTCTTGATGGATTGGTTCTCCACTATGGGAGGCACAGCCTACAGAAATTTCTTTTGTTGTATAGCCCGTGGCTTTTGCTCCTCCCGAATGGATAAATGGTATAATCTGAATTGGCTTTGCTGATGATCTGAAAAAAAATCTGGCATTAATATCGCCTTTTTTATATATTACTTTTCCATCTGAGTCAACAACGCATATATGGCCTTGATGAATGCTTTCCACATATTTGTTTCTTGTAACTACTGCTAATTGTTCCATATGTTTATCTCTCCTAAATAGAAAATTTAACTTTACGGATACAAATCCCCCGGCTCATATTCACCGGTTTTATTTTCTGTTAAGCTAAAGGTGGGATGAATGTATCCCACTGTATTACCCTTATCATCCTTTACATGTGGTAGTGCCCATTTTTCAAGCTTTTTAATGATAGCTGCATCTAAAATTCCCAACTCCTCAAGTATTTTTACAGCTACAGGAAAGCTTGACCAGGGATGTCCGTCAGACATCTTAATACATACACCCAGTCGCTTTTCGGGAATAGATATGCAATAGATCCCTTCTGCTCCGATTTTTCCTATTGCGCGTCCTTCGGAGTGCTTTATTAAGTCGGTGCAAAATGTGCCACTGCCTCTTATAACTCGAGGATATTCTGTCATGGCACTTTGAATAAGCCCGAAGCAATTACTATATTTTCTGTTTCCTTCATAACCATGGGCAAGCCGTGCGTATAACCAAGCAGTTTGCTGCATTGTAAGAAAGTATGTGGGCAAGGTACAGCCGTCTTTTCCTATAATTACTTTATCCAAATCGCATTCTAGGAGCTCTGCCATTGTTCTTTTTATCAGCTGATTTACAGGATGCTCAGGGTTTGTATAATTTTTGGTTGGATAATTATAAAACTGGCAAAGGGCCAAAATTCCTGAATGTTTTCCCGAGCAATTGCTGAATATAGGATCAGGCCTTTTGCATAGCATAATGAGCGCATCATGAACCTTTTGGTTTTCCGGATACTTATGGCCACAGTCCAATGCCTTTTCACTTAGTCCTATTTTTTTTAGTATTGATAATATTATCTTTCGATGAAAGGCTTGCCCCTCATGAGACGAACACATAATGGCAAATTCCTTCAAAGAAATATTGTACTTTTCCAGTAAACCGGATTGAACATAAGCGACCGCATATAGCGGCTTACCCGAAGAACGCAGGTAGATTCCGGCATTAGGATTTCCTATTGAATATATGATATTATTATCTGAATCGGTTACACAAATATATCCGTCATGTATGCTTTCTACTCTGCCTGACCTTGTTCTGACTGCTAGTTGCGGCATATTTCTACTCCTTTTTTTCATTTCTGTTTTTATTATTTCAATTTAGCTTAAGAATATCTTGAGTTTATGCTATAATATCTATACCTATTCAAAAGAAAACATGAGGTATTTTATGCAATTTGAAGTTGTTAAGGACATCCTCTTGTCGGACACACTGGTTCCGGATATTTTTCTCAGCGATATA
>CAYUZC010000341.1:0-2215 GCA_964449525.1 uncultured Ruminiclostridium sp. | reverse complement strand
AATCTTATTTCTTTACCGTAGCATACATAAAGTACTTGTATCCCAACGGTGAAGACCAGAATCCTTCTATGCTCTGATCTATAAGGTAAAGATCAACATAGTAGTATATTGGGCAAAGCATGCTATCTTCAAAAATCAAATTTTCAGCTTCGTGCATAAGCTTAAAACGTTCAGCTGGATCAGTTGAAGATTTAACCTTTGCAATCAAAGCATCATATTCAGCATTTGACCATTGTGCGTCATTGTTACCGCCGCCGGTAATCCACATATCAAGCATACTGATTGGGTCATTGTAGTCTGATAACCATCCGTTACGAGCAATTTGGTATTCGCCGTTCTTTCTGGTATTTAAGAAGGTACCCCATTCCTGAGAAACCAATGAAATATTTACACCAATCTTTTTCCACATATCCTGAAGTGCTTCACCTATAGCCTGGTGGCCTGAACCTTCATTATATAAGTACTCTATCTGAGGAAGTCCCTCACCGTTAGGATATCCGGCCTGAGCAAGCAATTCTTTAGCCTTGGCGAGATTTCCTTCATAGTCAGAAGGATCGTAATAATCGCCACCTACTTCACGGAATTCCTTTGCAGGATCAGCGTCGGAAAGCCCTGTTGATACAAAAGCACCGGCAGGTTCTTGGCCTGATTTACCGATTTCTTTAACAATAAAATCACGATCAATAGCAAGAATCAATGCTTCACGGACTAGCTTATTGTCCATAGGAGCTTTTTGAACGTTAAAGGAAACATAGTATGTTCCTAATTGCCCGGCAAGATTAAACTCAGGCTTATCTCTCCAAGCATCAATTTCATCGTTGGGCATGTCATCCGTAAAAAGAATTTCCTTCTTCTGGAATGCATTTAATCTGGCTGTATCTTCTTCCATCAGAACAAACTTAATATTTTCCATGCCAAGATTTTTATAATCCCAGTAGTTCTTGTTCTTTGTCATAGTAATATGAGAACCCGGTACCCATTCTTTTACCTTGTAAGGTCCATTACCGATATATGTTTTTGCCTCTACTGCCCATGACTCGCCGTTTGCTTCAATCAAATCCTTGCGGACTGGTGAGAAGGTCGGGAAAGCTGTCAGCTCAAGGAAGTAAGGAACAGCATTGTAAAGAGTAACTACCAATGTCTTGTCATCGGTTGCTTTTACATTTAAAGTACCGTCAGTATAACCATCTACTACTTCAAACATGTACTCGTAGTCAGCTGCTGTGTCAGGGGAAATGGCACGATTCCATGAATATACGAAATCACCGGCTGTAAGAGCCTTACCATCGCTCCACTTAAGATTGTCGCGAAGATGGAATGTGTAAACCTTTCCGTCGTCCGAAATTTCATATTTCTCAGCTTGGCCCGCAACAGGTACTCCATCTTTATCAAGAGTCATAAGCCCCTCGAAAGCATGGATAATCATTGTAGCTCCGTCAACTGATGAGTTAAGTGCCGGATCGATAGTGTCAGGGTCAGGTCCAACATTGACATTAAGTGTTTCGCCGGACCCGGAGTTGCCGCCACAAGCGGGCAGAATAATCATGGCTAACATGATCATTGCAAGTAGAAGTGCAATCTTTTTTTTCATTTTAAGTCCCTCCATTGTGTTACTAGTTGTATATTTGCAAATGTCTGCTTTTTAGCATGTAATTTTGTAACTACATGTTGCATTTTTCTATTATATGCCTATTGCACCTTATCTAAATGGTGACAAGCGGCATAGTGTCCTGATGATATTTCTTTAAATTCCGGTTCCATTTGTGCACAAAGCTCCGTAGCATATTTACAGCGTGTTCTGAATCGACAACCACTTGGAGGATTCAACGGGCTCGGTACATCACCCTCAAGTATTATTCTTTTACTTTCACGGCTTTGCTTAGGATCAGCAATAGGAATAGCAGAAATCAGCGATCTGGTATATGGGTGAACACTATGAAATATCAATTCATAGCTGTCAGCCAGTTCTACAAGCTTTCCAAGATACATGACACCAATTCGTCTGCTTATATGCTTTACAATACTGAGATCATGAGCAATAAAAAGATAAGTGAGCCCCATCTCCGATTGTAAATCCTCAAACATATTTACCACCTGAGCCTGTATTGATACATCTAAGGCCGAAACAGGTTCATCACATACTATGAACTCAGGATTGACCGCAAGTGCTCTTGCAATACCGATACGTTGCCGTTGTCCTCCTGAAAATTCATGG
>CAYUZC010000340.1:0-2216 GCA_964449525.1 uncultured Ruminiclostridium sp. | reverse complement strand
CCTCATCAGGGATTATTTCTCTTAATACAAATGGAACAAGTAAATCCTTGGGAGGTTTGAAGCCTTATACCATCTGTAAAAACGGTTTAGCCAGAACATTTCAAAATATACGGTTGTTTAAGGATTTAACGGTACTTGATAATGTTCGTATCGCAATGCATAAAAACGTTAAATATGGCTTGATTTCGAGTTTTTTCCATCTACCTTCCTATAATAGAGAGGAAGCTGAGCTTATTGCGAATAGCATGGAATTACTTCAAATTCTTAAGCTTGATCATAAAAAAGATGAGCTCGCTAAAAATCTTCCTTATGGTGAACAGCGACACTTGGAAATAGCCCGCGCTCTTGCCACTAATCCCACCCTCCTATTACTGGATGAACCGGCAGCGGGAATGAACCCGGCCGAGACCTCACAATTAACTGAGTTAATCGGTTGGATTAGAGAAAAGTTTAATTTAACAATACTCCTGATTGAACATGACATGTCATTGGTTATGAGAATCTGTGAGCGTATCTATGTTTTGGACTACGGGATGGTAATAGCAAGCGGTACTCCTGATGAAATTAAGACAAATAAACGTGTTATAGAAGCTTATTTGGGGGAGGATTTGAATAATGCTGGAAATTAAAAACATTAACGTACATTTCGGCGTAATCCACGCCCTCAAAAGTATTTCACTGACAGTAAACGAGGGGGAAATCGTAACCTTAATAGGTGCCAATGGCGCAGGTAAAACCACAACTCTGCGTACCATATCTGGGCTAAAGAAAACTACCAGTGGTGAAATTATGCTTGATGGCAAGGATATCACCCATAGTTTTGCCCAAGACAGAGTTAAAATGGGTATTTCTCAAGCACCTGAAGGTCGTCGCGTATTCTCCACCATGACAGTCCTTGAAAACCTTGAACTAGGCGCATTTCTTCGACGTAACAAGGAAGAAATCAATAAGGATTTAAAAATGGTCTATGAGCGTTTTCCAATACTATCGGATAGGAAAAAACAGGCTGCCGGAACACTTTCCGGTGGTGAGCAACAAATGCTTGCCATAGGCCGCGCACTTATGAGTCGACCTAAGATTCTTCTTCTTGATGAACCCTCCATGGGTCTTGCTCCATTGCTTGTTCAGGAAATTTTTAATATAATTAGAGATATAAATAAGGCTGGTACAACAATATTTCTGGTAGAACAAAACGCCAGTATGGCACTACAGATTGCAACTCGTGCCTATGTTATGGAAACAGGTTCTATAGTCCTTTCCGGTACCGGAAAGGACCTTATTCAAAGTGACGATATCAAAAAAGCATATTTAGGAGGTTAGAATTATGTTTGTAAAAAGTAAGATGACCGCTAATCCTTTCACTATCTCTCCTGATCAGACAATACCAGATGCCCATGAGATTATGACAGAAAACGGCGTAAAACGCCTTCCTGTTATGAAAAACGGCAAGCTGGTTGGGGTGGTATCAAAGGAGGACATCGCACAAGCTTCTCCCTCCAAAGCAACGACCTTCAGTATGGGAGAAATCACTTATTTGCTAGCCAAAACTAAAATCAGTCAGATTATGAATAAGAACCCTATTACTGTATCATCGGATGACCTTTTAGAGGCGGCAGCTGTTTTGATGCGGGATAATAATGTTAGCTTTTTACCTGTGATTGATAATAATAAACTTGTCGGCATTATAACCGAGAGTGACATCTTCGATTCCTTTATTGAGCTTTTAGGCTTTCGTGAACCTGGCACTCGTTTAACCGTTGAGGCTGATGATGCACCGGGGATTATGTCAAACCTGACCAGTATTATTGGAAACTTTGGGGCTAATATTAGCCATGTGGCAGTATACCGTGGTTCAAACGGTAAGAGCGCAGTCGTAATAGGCATCAACTCATTAAATACTGCTGATTTAGAAAAGTCCATTGAGAAACAAGGGTTTAAGATTTTATATAAGCTTCAGAATAAATAATTAATGTATAAAAAGAAAGTTCCGGACTAGGCCTTAGTAGCTTTATCCGGAGCTTTATTTTTATGTCGGTGAGCTTGAGTTATAACGAGAATAATGATTTCCCCACCTCTAAGGTGCCAAGTGAGGGGTACTGTATTCCTCGAGTTTCAATGACTCGGGACCAGTTCGAAATCTTTGATTTCGGTAACGGGTGATGTCATAATAATTATATTAAAGTACCCCATTCTTTATAGGTAAACTTCGAAAGTAT
>CAYUZC010000339.1:1312-2222 GCA_964449525.1 uncultured Ruminiclostridium sp. | reverse complement strand
AGGATAACGAAAAAATCAGTGGCTTAATAGATATAACACCGTTTATCGTATATTTTATTGAAAATGTTTATAATCAGCTTGGTGATGCGTTGCCACAGCCCGATACCATGGATGTTTTCAAAAAAGCATTGGATTCAGGACAAATTACCGAGAAGGAAAAGAATCTCTGGAACTATGTACTCTCTGCGTACGGCAGCAATGAATTCTCAACAAAGCAGCTTGAGCGTGATTTTGGCAACGCAGCCTATGCTACAATCCGAGGATTTGTACTCAAATTTGAGAAGCTTGGCTTACTTACCGGGCAGAAATATGGGAATAATGTTAAATATCAAGTGTGTTTTTAATTTTTCCTGAATCAATATAATCCGTTAGTAATTTGCTTAAAAAAATCAGCACTCCACACATCCAAAACTGATGTATTGCGAATGAACGGTTCAACATCATTTTTTGCTAATCCTCCGCATAAGTCGGCTTAATTTCTGAACATTTGTGCTATGATATTTTTCTTCCAATAAAAAAATATCATTATAATTCATATTGCCGAATTCCTGCTCGTCAATCCTCATATCGTCAAATAAAAGGCTTTGCAGTTCCTTCTGATTAGCAACCGGGCCCTTGGTGTAAAGTTCATCACATAATGCTTTTTCAGGTGATGCAATCCAAAAAGAATAATCCCCTTCCCGGACAATATCAACGCCGAGAGAATAAGCCTCTTTAGGAACATCCCTGTATGTGAAAGTGCCGAAGTCGGTTTCAAACTTTTTCTTCTTTTTCTTATCATAAGTTGCGGAAGTAAAAGTATATACAGCTTCCGGAATCAAACCATGATAAGCAAGTGCGAATTCAAAAGACAAGTATGAAGGGCCATAAATACTTCCCGCAAGCAAATATCCGGGAGTAGATGGATTCG
>CAYUZC010000339.1:0-1302 GCA_964449525.1 uncultured Ruminiclostridium sp. | reverse complement strand
ACAAACCTTTAACAACCTTGACATACTCACCATTTTTCACCATACGGGACAGTTTACTTGCCGGACTTGCATAACTCTTGAGTTCTTCTAATATAATTGCGGTTGTTTTTATCATATTTTCACCCCATAATCGCATAATATTATATTATATGGTGAAAATCAAGTATTTATTCAATTGCTTCAAGGTTTTTGAATGATTAAGTCAACAAATGTGTTAGAATAAAGAGGCAGAAATGGATGTAGGAGAGTTTTGCTATGCATGATATTTCCCTTTCTATAGTGACATACAATAATGAAGCTATAATTGAAAAGACCATAGAAATCCTTATTTCGCATTTAGAAAATAAGCTTAGCTATGTATTGTTTGTTATTGATAATAACTCGAAGGATGATACTGTAAAAAAGGTGCAGAGCTGCAATGGCAATATTGTGCTTATCCGGAACAATAAGAATTTAGGGTTTGGTGCCGGACATAATATAATTTTGGATAAAATTGATTCAAAATATCATATCGTCATAAACCCGGATATAACAATTGTTAATGATGTTATAAGTGAAATGTATGAATACATGGAAAACAATAAAGAAATAGGCTTGCTGACACCGCTTGTAAAGCACCCTGACGGGGACATACAATATTTATGCAAACGCAATCCAACCGTTACCGATCTATTTATCAGGCTTGTTCTACCAAACAATTTTAAAAAACGTCAGGATTACTTTACCATGAAAGAAACCGGCTACGATAAACCATTTGAAGTGGAATACGCAACCGGCTGTTTTATGTTCTTCAGGACCGAAATATTTAAACAATTAAAAGGCTTTGATGAGCATATATTCTTATATTTAGAGGATGCAGATATTACCCGTAGGGTGAACCAAATTTCCAAAACCATATTCTACCCCTACAACTACGTAATCCACGATTGGCAGCGAGGTGCTCATAAAAACCTTAAGCTTATGTGGATTAATGTTAAGTCAGCGATTTGGTATTTTTGGAAGTGGAGGTAATAGGCATTCTTTTATAAGTACTAGAAAATCTGTGTTCTCAGCTGATTCATATTCATTTTGACAGTATGTTTCAGACAATCACTGACAGCCTTTTCTTCTTTAAGAAATTCAGAGTTGCAGCCGAATTGTTTCTTCTAATACTTTTTGTTGACCAGAATGGTTAGATTGTGTTAGAATATGTGTTAGTAAAATTTAAAGCAGTGATCCGCAAAATAAGCTTAATGTATATTAATGCCTCAACAACCTGCCCCAAAATACTTAAACATCTCCTCTTGAAGAAACTCAGGGTTG
>CAYUZC010000338.1:1816-2232 GCA_964449525.1 uncultured Ruminiclostridium sp. | reverse complement strand
GAAATCGTGTGAGCTGTTAAAGGCTCCGTGGGTTCGAATCCCACTCTCTCCGCCACAGAAAAGGGTTTCAGCGATTAGGCTGGGACCCTTTATTATGACTTAAGACCAAATTTAGACCAAATCTTTATACTTTTTGCAGGTCTGTTATAAAAATATTTTTTTGATATCCATCACTTGCCTTATCGATTTTAACCAAAGCCGACTCTTTAAAATGGGTATATATTTTTTCTGTAACCAGAATGCTGCTGTGTCTCAACATCAGCGGTTTGCCTTTAATATCTCGGTCTTTTATTGTATGAAGTAGCAAAGCTGTGCCTTAATCCATGAGAAGTTATCTTTGGGATACCACAGACTTTACATGCATTTTTTAAATAATCTTGCACATTGTCCGTAGAATAAGATTGAATAGATTGTTC
>CAYUZC010000338.1:0-1806 GCA_964449525.1 uncultured Ruminiclostridium sp. | reverse complement strand
TTCGGGAAATTGTCGGCGCTTACCTTTTTGAGGCGAATAAGACTATTTATGTTAACCATATTGTGCTATTATTATAAATTTTGTAAATTTGGTTATTATTAACTAATATATACTATATTTATATATAGCGGTAGTAGGGCAGAGATATGCACCATGAAACTAAAGCATAAATATTTGCTGTGTTGAAATGTCCCTCTGTCCTAACCATACCTGTATATCATTAAGGTTAAAACCGTTCTCAATAAGGCAACAAGCTGTATTATGCCTGACAATATGAAACCCAATATTAGTTATGTTATTGTTTACCGAAAAAACATTTAAAACATGATCGAAATAAGGATAAAACTACATTGATTCGGAAAGAAAATTGTTTCATTTTAGCTTGCAATCTTCACTCTATAACAAATGTCTGAGATAATTTTGACAACTTATATTTAAAAACATATAATTTATTTGGTTTTTTTATTCTATTTAGAACAATTCATAATAACCTTATTTTCTTATTAGAACGAGGTGATTCAAATGAATTATTGAAGCCGCAGCAAGCTATCCGAACTATAGATACTTTAAATGAAAAAAGACTTTATTCATTATTCTATCGCAATAAAGAAAGGAAAATGTATAGTGTAAAATTCATTATACAAGAAATGTTTCATGAAAAGACGTACAAAGTCAATAATTTCTTTATTATTACTTGTGGTTATGTTATTAGGATTGGCATTTCCCTCGTCTGCAGCAGTTACCAAAGCAGCATTTGCAAACTATGCTTATAGTAAAATCGGCGTACCAAAGTCAAACTTCCCGGTCGTATCTGATAGTTCTTGGTGTACATGGTTCGTTACTTATTGTGCGTTACAAAGCGGATTCAAAACAACAAACGCCGCCGCTAGTATGCTCACAAATTACAATTATAATACTGTACGGGTTATTTGTGCAGAACCACAAAAGGGAGACACTGCTTATATCAAGTACGGTGGCCTTGAGCACTGGGGTATAATCTATAGCTGTACTTATTCGACAATGGTAATAGTCGAAGCAAGCGCAGTCTCTTATCAAGGTGGTGGTAGAGACGGCCCACCTCAAAAAGTTACTTACAAATGGAAACCAACTACAACATACACGCCTGGTGCTCCTAATGGTTATTATCGCCGAGATGATGGTGCTGATTGCTATGTATATAGATATAAGAAAAACTAATATTGGAAATATATTAAGCAATAATTTAAACATAAAGAGTATATCGTCTTTATATGCTCCCTTGTGGTAGACAGTTGCCGTTGGCAAAGCCAAGTACGTTTTCCTTTAAGTTTTTTCCGTTAACAGGCCGACACGGTGTATAATTTGAAATCGTGTGAACGCTAATACCGTTCCGTGGGTTCGAATCCCACTCTCTCCGCCATTTTAAAGGGTTTCAGCGATTTGGCTGGAACCCTTTTTATAAGCATTATTGGTTGTTTTGACAACTACAGTTTTTTAATCTACTTCATAACCAAATTGGGAAGAAACATTGCAATATCCGGAATATATGTAATAAGTAATAGTACGATAACCATAACAGCATAGAACGGGAGCAAGGCTTTAGTAACTTTCTCTATAGATATCTTTCCAACAGCACATCCAACAAATAATGCAGAACCGACCGGAGGGGTGCAAAGGCCAACCGACAGATTCAGCATCAGAATTATGCCGAAATGTATGGGGCTAACCCCAATTGCCGCTAAGACAGGCATCAATATAGGTGTGACAATAATAATTATTGGTGCCATATCCATAACACATCCCAAAATCAGCAATAGTACATTAATA
>CAYUZC010000337.1:0-2233 GCA_964449525.1 uncultured Ruminiclostridium sp. | reverse complement strand
TGAGAATATTCAAATAAGTGGTGATGGGATTAAAATAACTCTTCCCGCAGCCGAGGATTCTTTTTCCGAGCAATGGGGAATTCTCTCAAAGGAAAAACTTGTGGATTGGGAAGATGAAATAGCAATAGATGCTGTTAAAGTAGGTGATTTGAGCCGGGTGAGAAAATGGGGCGGTGACGGTCAGTATTACTTTTTACCCTCCGGATATGCACCATATAGTTCAAATGGCTTTTACAGAAATAGTGCAAATCATATTGGAAACAAATACCTTGGTATTGAGGGACGCTTCTTTGAAGATTATGCCTATATTACTATTGATACTCTAATAAAGACTCAGAATTCAGACGGATTTTGGGGAACCGATCCCATGGCTGTGGGATTGTACAATAACTATAAAGTAGGGGCAGGCTTCTTTGACACAAGATGGGATACAGAGGCCGCGCTGTCGCTTCTTAGAGGTTACAGAGAGTATAATGAACCACAATTCTTAAAAGCAGCCAATAAATTTGCCCAATTCTATTGTGACTTTGCTGTTTCTAATGCATATCAGACGAAAAATGAAGGTCTTTTAGTCTATGACTACGGTTTTAACTCAACACCGGGTATAAAAACCCATGTGTCGTTAAACCACCTATTGAGTGAGATGAATTTTTTACTTGAGATGTATAGCAGTACAGCGAAATATAAATATCTACAGGTAGCCAAGAGCATTTTGACAGGAGTTTCCGATACGGCCGAAGGATGGGTCAATAATGAAACCGGCGACTTATTCTATGGTTATTACGGGGATGGGAAATACGATGTAGAGGACTATCCGACCCTTACATTAGATGATTTACGCTATGCGCAGGTGTTAATAACGACTTTATACTACATTGAAGATCCGAGTATAAAAATGCTTACAGATATTAAGGAAGAATATTTAATGAAAAAAGGAATAGTTCACTGAGAGGATGATGGTTATGTTTAATAAAAAGCTTGTAGAAGGACTTGCAAAGTCATCTATGATTCGGGCTATGTTCGAAGAAGGGACTCGATTAAAGAAAATATACGGGGAAGACAAGGTTTATGATTTCAGTCTTGGAAATCCTGAACTAGAACCACCTGTACAAGTTCTTGAGTCTATAAAAAAATATGTTAACAGTGATGAACAGGGACTGCATAAATACATGAACAATGCGGGCTATCATGATGTAAGACAAAAGGTAGCTACTTACCTTCAGAAAAAGAGTGGTATTTCTCTTGACGAGAATAATATAATCATGGTTTGCGGAGCGGCTGCAGGTCTCAATGTGACTTTAAAAGCTCTTTTGAATCCTGGCGAAGAAGTTATAGTATTGGCTCCATTCTTTGTCGAGTATGGAACTTATATTGAGCAATCAGGCGGTAAAACAGTTATTGTCAATACTATAAAGGATAGTTTTCAGATTGATGTGGAAGCAGTGGAGAAGGCTATAACAGATAAAACTAAGGCAATTATAATCAATTCCCCCAATAATCCTACAGGCGTTATTTACGACAGGGACTCCTTGGAAAGGCTCAATAAAGCTTTTGAGAAAAAAGAAGCGGAGCTTGGGATTAATATTTTTGTTATTTCCGATGAGCCATATGTCAGCTTGGTTTACGATGGCGTAGAAGTGCCGAATACTCTGTCAATATTTAAAAAGAGCATTTCAATAAATTCCTTCAGTAAATCATTGGCTCTTCCGGGAGAGAGAATAGGATATATTGCGGCAAGCAGTAGAATCCTTGAGGTTGGAAACCTGATTTCTGTTATGGTTACTCTAAATCGTACGTTGGGCTTTGTTAATGCACCTTCATTATTTCAGAAGGTCATTGCGGATAACCTTGAAGTAGCTGTCAACACTGAAAATTACAAGAAAAAGCGCGATTTACTTTATAACCATTTGACCAAAATAGGATTTAAGTGTATTAAACCTGATGGAGCGTTCTATTTATTTGTTAAAGCACCTATCGAAGACGATGTAGCTTTCTGTGCTGCTGCTGCAAAATATAATCTTTTGATTGTTCCCGGCAGTGGTTTCCGTGGCCCGGGATATGCAAGGATAGCTTACTGTGCTGATACGGGAATGATAGAAAGAAGCTTGGAAGCTTTTACAAAGCTGGCAAAGGAATACGGGTTGAGTTGATATAATAACGGTTCTACGTCTAACCTGTTGGGGTGGAACAAAGTAAAATGAAATAGTTATGTGTTTCTGGCAGATAATCAGTT
>CAYUZC010000336.1:0-2252 GCA_964449525.1 uncultured Ruminiclostridium sp. | reverse complement strand
TGAATATCTTTAGCCACACCCTTGATAATGAAAACATTCATTCCAACAGGCGGTGTTATAACTCCCATAGCAACAACCATAACAATTATTACACCAAACCATATAGGGTTGTAACCAAGCACATCCACAACCACCGGATAGAAAATAGGCACTGTCAGCAATACCATGGCTAAAGCGTCAATAAAGCTGCCCAGAATCATATAGATCAAAAGTATAACCAGCATTATAACAATGGGAGGAAGTTGTAGATTGGCTGCCCAGGTTGCCATCTCGTATGGTAGTCTGCTGACTGCGATAAATCTGCCGAACACCATTGCACCTGCCACCAGCAACATAATCATAGCAGTTGTCCGGGTCGTATCCTTTAGTGAATCAATAAACCCTTTCCAATTAAGTTCCTTTCTGAGAAGTGTAATCAGCAGTATACTGCCTGCTCCTACTGCACCGGCTTCGGTAGGTGTAAACCATCCGGCAAAGAGACCTCCAAGAGATACCAGAAAAGTAAACAGAATCTCAGGAATACCACTTTTCATAAAGCCCTTCCCGGACATGCTGCTTTCCTCAACTCTTCGGGGAGCCAGAGACGGATTTCTTTTTACCATAATAAAAATAGTGATCATATAAAACAGCATCAGTAATAGCCCGGGAACAATTCCGGAAATAAAAAGTTTCCCGATGGATTGTTCGGTAGCTACACCATAAACTATAAAGATAACACTTGGAGGTATCAGAACACCAAGAGCTCCTGCAGCAGCAACACTTGCTGTTGACAGAGAGTCATCATAACCATATTTTCTCATTTCAGGCAGAGCTATAGCACCCATTGTTGCCGCAGTAGCTGTATTGGAGCCGCAAATTGCTCCGAATATTGCGCATGCTGCTTGAGTTGCTATAGCCAGCCCTCCCGGCAGCTTGCCGACAAGGCGGTGAGCCATAGCATAAAGATTCGTTCCCACTCCCGAATAATATGCGATAAAGCCCATCCACACAAACATAGGAATTACACTTAATGTATAGGAAGAAAAGTTTGAAAAAATCTCGGTTGATACCATGTTCAGTGCCGCTGAGGGTGAAACAAGAACAGTAAATCCCACAAACCCAACGGCCATCATGGAATATGCTATCGGAATTTTTAATGCAACTAAAATTAAAAGCACAATTACGCCTATAAGACCTATCATAACAGGTGTCATTTCTTTACGACTCCCTTCATCATATTAACAAATTCTACCATGAACAATAACAGGAAGCCTATCGCAACCATGAAGATAAAGGGATAAAAAGGAATTTGCGATGTTGCAGACACTTCACCGGTTGAAATAACCTTAAAGCCATGATGCATAACCCGGTAGCTGATGAACAGAAGGAGTATATTGATTAATAGCCCTGAAACAAATGAAATAACTCTTTGTACTTTCTGCGGAAGCTTCTCTACAATAAACTCAATGGCAATATGAGACTTCTGCAGGGCACACCACGCAAGCCCAAATGCAATCACCACTGCGATGATGAAACCTACAACCTCGTAAACTCCCTGAATAGGAGTGTTAAAAATACTTCTCAAAACAATGTTTACAATCACCAAAACCATTGTTGCTACAACGCCCCAGCCTGCTATAGTATCTAGCAGACCGCTTGCCTTTGTAACAAAACCCTCCAGTTTTTTCATTCAAGTCCCCCCCATGAATAATCAATTGCTATTCAGCCAAAAAGCCCGACCGGAATTCTAAATCCGACGGGCTATCTCTTATAATATTCTAACTTAATATTCCTTATTATATTTTTCTGCCAGCTTACTGACTGTATCAATAGCCTTCTGTCCGGCTTCACCCTTATCAGCTATGTATTTATCTATCATGGGTTCAACAGCCTGAATCCATCTTGCAGTTTCCTCTTGTGAAAGCTCTGCAACCTGCATCTTTTCCTCGTTGACTGCCCAATTAAGCGCTGTTTCGTTTTGTTGATCCCACAAACCGATACCAACCTCTTCGTGGAATTTCTCAGTTGCTTTTGTTATTGCCTTTTGGATATCATCAGACAATGAATTCCACTTATCAAGGTTCATTGTAATATAAAACAGATTGTTATACAAAAATGGTGTTCTTGTAAGGTAATCAACTACCTCACCGTGCTTCCAGGACTTTAAAACTTCTATAGGAGCAAGATTCCCTGCTACTATGCCCTTAGAAAGGGCTTCGTAAGCCTCGGACTGGGGCATTCCAACCGGTACGGCCCCCGCCATTTTAAGCGTT
>CAYUZC010000335.1:0-2276 GCA_964449525.1 uncultured Ruminiclostridium sp. | reverse complement strand
TTGTGGAGACTAAATTCGTGCTCTGAAATCTTTTGAAATATTTCTACCATCTCCGGGTCCTGTTTAAGGCCGTTTGCAATTATGAAGGAAGCTTTATCCGGATGCATTCCGGGTTCTGCCTTTATTAGATCAAGCACACCTGAAATAAGACGATTAGAGTTTTCAACACCCAGAGAATCAAGGTTCGATTTAATTGTATCAACCAGAGCCGCTTCTTCGCCTGCTTTACCGCTACTTATCGTCTCCTGGTTAATTATTTTCGCAGTCAATTGATTGTTTTGTCGGTCACCTATCTCTAAAGTAATAGGTTCTCCGGCTTTAGCCGTAAAGCCATCGGGGGTTTTAGCTGTAAATAAAGCTCCGTCCAACAGCTTAATTAAAAGCAAACCATTATCGAGGGATTGAATTCTTCCGCTAATTATATCCCCGGCATTCAAATTATCCAGAGAAGCTTTGGTAAGCACCTGAAAAATCTGCTGAGATATTGCTTGATTTACATTCATTGTATCCATAAAAAACACCTGACTTTTATTCTACACAAAATTATGTGTGAAGCTTATTCTATGAATCGGGCAAAGCCCCTTTTCTCTTATAGCCGCAATGTGTGCCGCTGTTCCGTAACCCTTATGCTTTGCAAATCCGTAGCCGGGATAAAAGCCATCCAGCTTTTCCATCATTCTGTCTCTTGTGACCTTAGCCAGAATAGAGGCAGCAGCAACTGAAACTGAATTCTGATCGGCTTTCGGAACAGACCTTTGTGGTATATCTATTTTTAGTCTGACTGCGTCGATTATAAGAAAATCAGGTCGTGTTTTCATACAGTTAACAGCCAGTTCCATGGCTTTTTTGGTAGCCTCGTAAATATTTATATCATCAATAATCTTATTTTCTACAATACCAATGCCATAAGATATTGCTTTGTCCTTTATCTGGATATATAATTCGTCCCTTACTGCTGCCGACACCTTTTTGGAATCATTCAGTTTATGTAGTAAAACACTGGGGGGTAATATGACACATGCCGCAACAACCGGTCCCGCTAAAGGCCCTCTGCCTGCTTCATCAATTCCTCCGATGAATGAATAGCCTTTTTCATAGGCTTCAAACTCCATTGATGACATTGCCAGAAGCCGATTTTCTTCCTTTTTGATTAATTCCATCCGCTTATAATATTTATCGGCAAGTTTCTTAACGGAATCTCCATATTCTTCTGATAATGAAGTTAACCAATTGAAAGCATCGACAGCTTCCATGGTATCGGCTTTCTCTTTTAAACTTTTAAGTGTCGGCTTTTTCATGCTTTGCCTCCTCGAGAGGAATCTCCAGTGTAATCTTTCCTATTTTTCCACCTCTGAACTCATCAAGTAAGATAACGGAAATACGGTTAAAATTGACTTCTCCTCCGGAAACTAAGCAACCGCGCCTTCTTCCGGCTTCCTCCAAAAGATCAACACCTTTTTTCCCTGTTAAATTCTCCAGCTTATAGCGCTCTCTAATTTTGTCGGGATAAGTAACAGATAACTTTTCCAGGAGCTTGACCGCAAGCTCTGTGGTATCCATAATCTCATCCTTAATAGCTCCCGTAAAAGCAAGGTTGAGGCCTGTCAACTGATCTTCAAATTTTGGCCACAAAATTCCGGGAGTATCCAGTAACATTATCTCGGGATTAATCCTTACCCATTGCTGTGACCTAGTTACACCTGGCCTGTCTCCTGTTTCTGCGCTAGCTTTTCCGGCAATTTTATTTATAAATGCAGACTTACCCACATTAGGAATACCTACTACCATAGTCTTTATAGGCCTTTGCATGCGTCCTCTTGCCTGTGCCGACTCCAGCTTCTTTCTGGTAAGTTGTTTAAGCTTTCCTTTTATCTCCCCTAAACCTAAGCCAGTTATTGAGTTTGTGTAAATAACGCTTATACCCTGCTTTGAAAAGTAATCTTTCCATTTATTATTTTGCTTGGGGTCAGCTAAATCGCTTTTGTTAAGAGCTATTATTCTGGGTTTATCCTTCAATATTGAATCAATTTCCGGGTTTCTGCTGGATTGAGGCACTCGTGCGTCCAGTAGCTCTATAACAACATCAACTAATTTAAGATGCTCAGATATAACTCGTCTTGTTTTTGCCATATGTCCGGGGAACCATTGAATTATCATACGCTTATCACTCCAAAATCCATAATAAAAGCTCTGTCTCTATTGTAACCTAAATTTGCATTTTGCAGTAGCTTGCTCCCAATCAGTCTTCGCTATCGCTTGCCTTCTTGGGCAAGCCT
>CAYUZC010000334.1:0-2295 GCA_964449525.1 uncultured Ruminiclostridium sp. | reverse complement strand
TTTAAAGCGGAGGCTAATTCTGCGGCTGCAGTGTCAGCATTAATATTATAGCTGTTACCATATTTATCTGTTCCTATGGGCGCAACTACCGGGATATATTCATCCTGTGTAAGTATTTCAAGGGCACGGGTGTTGACCTTTTTGATTTCACCGACGAAGCCTAAGTCAACCTTTTCGCCGTTTACTATTTCATAGTGCTTTTCGCACTCAAAAAGCATACCGTCAATTCCGCATATACCAACAGCTTTTCCACCCTTCTGATTTAAAAGAGAAACGATCTCTTTATTAGTTTTACCTGCCAAAACCATCTGAGCAATTTCCATAGTTTTTTTATCGGTTTTACGAAGACCGTTTACAAATTCCGATTCTATGTTGAAATTCTTTAATGCACTGTTTATATCAGGTCCGCCTCCGTGAACCACCACCGGATTTAATCCTATATATTTTAATAAGGTTATATCCTCCATTACCGAGTTTTTCAGTTCCTCGTTTATCATGGCGTTTCCACCGTATTTAATAACTACGGTTTTACCTGCCAGCGCCTGAATATATGGAAGTGCTTCAACTAGAATTCCGGCTTTTTTAATTATTTGTGTGTAATCAAACATTTTTATTTCAACCTCTCTTAATAAAATATACTATAAATACAGGCTGGGCGTTAATAAGCCCTTTGTTTCGTCAAATCCGGCCATAATATTAAGGGCTTGCAAAGCCTGACTAGCGGATCCTTTTCCTAAATTATCCAGGGCAGAAACCACAATAAGCTTATTCAAACGGGTATCCACAACAATTCCTATGTCAATATAGTTTGAGCCTGCCACGTATTTAGTCTCGGGAAGTTGTCCCAGAGGAAGAATCCGCACAAAAGGTTCATTTTTGTAGTATTCCTCATAGATAGTGTGTATACCGGTCGGGCTAAGTTCTTCATTTATTATATTCAGACTAGAAGTTGCGAGCATACCCCTCTTCATAGGAACAAGATGCGGAGTAAATGATACCAACACAGGTTCTCCGCAAAGCAAAGAAAGCTCTTGCTCAATTTCAGGAGTATGCCTATGACTTGCCACACCGTAGGCCTTATAATTCTCGTCAGTTTCGCAGAATGCATAGGGCAAATCTGATTTTCGTCCTGCTCCGGATACACCGGAAGCGGCACTAATCACAATATTCTTAGAGGAAACTATTTTGTTCTTCAAAGCAGGTGCAATTCCCATAACAGAACAAGTTGGGTAACAGCCGGGATCGGCAACCAGAGAGGCTGTCCTGATTTTATCACGGTAAAACTCAGGCAGACCGTAAACGGCTTTATCGGCTAGCTCCGGCGCTCCATGAGTAGTTTTGTACCATTTTTCATAGACCTTTACATCTCTGAATCTAAAATCCCCGCTATGGTCTATTACCCGTTTGCCTTTTTCAAGAAGGCTGGGTATCACCGATGTTGAAACACCGTGGGGAAGAGCTGTTATAAAAAAGTCAGCCTTTTCTGAAATATCATCTATGTCCAGTTTGTCACAAATATTGTCGTATATACCTCTCAAGGAAGGATAAACAGCAGAAAAGGGTTGACCAACAAAATTATTTGATACTACGGTGGTAATTTTTATATCATCTCTTAAAGCTATAAGCCTGATAATCTCTGCACCTACATATCCGGTTGCCCCTATGATTCCAAGATTCAGCATTTTTTCTCCTCAACTTTCAATTATATATTTTAGGTATTATTAATAAAACTACAGCAAAATATTTATATAGTACTAACAAAAATCGATTAGTTATGATTCATAATTATACATTTAAATGTATAATAATTCAACAAGTCTTTTTACTTTTTAGTATTTTTTAAATTTCTTTGTGGATATTTACTAATACAAAGTAGCTAAAAGCCTTTTTCTTTTTTTGTTAATTAGTAAGATAGCTTTAAAGGTTGCATACGTGCTAAATTAATAGTACTGAGATAAACACATTAGATATGTGCTCAAAAATTAGGAGGTAAATAAAATGGCTGGTGTAACATTGAAAGATGTATTCAAGACATATCAAGGCGGAGTGACGGCTGTTAGCGAATTCAACATAGAGATTGAGGATAAAGAATTTATTATTCTTGTCGGACCTTCCGGCTGCGGAAAGACTACAACGCTCAGAATGATTGCAGGTCTTGAAGAAATAACATCCGGTGAATTGTATATAGGGGACAAGCTTTGTAATGATGTGGCCCCTAAGGATAGAGATATAGCGATGGTATTCCAGAACTATGCACTTTATCCGCATATGACAGTATTTGATAATATGGCATTT
>CAYUZC010000333.1:0-2310 GCA_964449525.1 uncultured Ruminiclostridium sp. | reverse complement strand
CAGCTTATGTTATGAACACAGGAAGCGTCTCTGTAAATAATGCCGGAGTATCACTCTATGAAAGTGATGAGGAAGGCACAATAGTCGGAAACACTGAAACGGGACTTCTTGCTCCGGGTATGACTAAGTCAGTCAAATTTACATGGGATTCCACAGGCAAACCATTTGAGAACAACAGATACATGTTGATGGCAAAAGTCGGTGCCGAAGGTGTTCAAGAGTATTCCCAAGATAATAATGTATATTTTGAAAATATTAAAGCCAGAACACTCTCTGTAAAAAGGTATGAACCAGGAAATAACGATACTGATGTGGCTATAGATGCAAAAGTCACTTTGGAATTTAATCTGGGGATTATGAAAGGTGATTTGTATGAGAGTATTGTTATTATGGATTCATTAGGAAACAATGTACCGTTTAGCAAATCTCTGAACGCGACACAGTTGATGCTTTCACCTTCTGAGGCCTTCAGATATGGGGAAACTTATGCTGTACAGGTACCGGTGGATGCTGTGAATGGTTTTGATGGCTGTGGTATGAAAGAAGACTATATTATGTCGTTTACGACAGAAAAGCTGTATACATCACCGGTGGTCAAATTTACATATCCTGCAGAGAGTATGATAGATGTGCCGACAGACAGTGATATTAACATTCGATTCAGCGGTAATATAAAAGCGGGCGACCAATATGCCGGGATAACTGTTTTAAATGCGTTGGGGCAGACGGTAAGCATGAGCAAATCCATACAGGGCGATATACTGAAAATTAACCCATCCACCAATCTGACCGATAACACGATGTTTACTGTCATGTTACCTGCAGGTGCAGTTGCCTATACAGATGGAACCCTTATGGAAAGGGACTATGAATTTAGCTTTACAACCGGCGATTCTGAAGAAAATCCCGCCCCCGGTCCGAACCCGAATCCTAACCCGAATCCGAATCCAAAACCTCAACCTGAACCACAGCCCCAGCCGGATACCGATGATGAACCGGGTACTGGTACAGAAGAAGGAATAATCTCAGTATCCGTATCTGCAAATGTTGAGCCAAACGGAGATGCAGGTGTAATTACGGCCACTGTAGATAATGATGAATTGGAATCAGCATTAAGTAAAGCCAGACAAGAAATGGACGGAAAAGCAGGAGCTAAAGGTCAAATAGCTATAGACATAGGAGCAAAAGATGCAAAAGAAATCAATCTACAGATTTCAAATGAAGCTCTTGGGAAGATAGAAAATACTGCGGGAATGGAACTTAAGCTCAACAGCGACTTGGCCACTGTAAAATTTGACCAAAAGGCTTTAAATCATATAAGCGATACCGGGGCTTCAGACAACACCGTAGATGATGTTAGCTTTACAATTAAAAAGGTAAACCCTGATTCTCTCACTAAAGAAGCACGTGATAAGGTAGGAGACAGGCCGGTCATTGATTTTAAGGTTAGTGTCGGGGATAAAGGAATAACAAGCTTTGGAGGCGGAAATATAACTATAAGTATTCCCTACACTCCCAAAGCCGGTGAAAAGCATAACTCCATAGTTATCTACTATATAGATAGCGCTGGTAAGATAAGTAAAGGCATGGGGCGGTATAATACCGAAACAGGCACAGTTGATTTTACAACGGATCATTTTTCAAGCTATGGAGTCGGCTATAATGAAGTAAAATTCACCGATGTTGCCGAAAATTCATGGTATAACAACGCCATAGGATATCTTGCTGCAAGAAGTATGATAAAGGGTTCCGGAAACGGGGTATTCGCTCCCGTAGCCAATATCAGCCGTGCAGATTTCCTCATTATGGTTATGAATGTGTATGGTATTAAGCTTGATGATACTATAACAGACAACTTTAAAGATGCAGGGAATAAGTATTATACTCCATACCTGGGAACTGCAAAACGTCTTAACCTTGTAGCAGGCGGAGGCAATAATTTATATTCACCCGAGTCAAATATAAGCCGGCAGGATATGGCTGTTATTCTATATCGAATACTAAAACAGTTGGATAAACTACCTACAAAGAAGAGTTATTCATTTGATAAATTTAGAGATACGGTTAGTATTTCGGGATATGCTACCGAGGCTATGAAGTTGTTTGCAGAGACAGGAATACTGGCTGGCGACGGCAAAAACCTTAACCCGAGAGATACTTCCACAAGAGCACAAGCAGCACAGATTTTATATAATCTTCAGAATTAGGTTATTACATAAGTTAAAATTGATGCGCCGGATTTTTAAGTCCGGCGCATTTAATAATGTGCGCCACGCATGGCGCGTAACTTGACGGTGAAAGTCCGTTATG
>CAYUZC010000332.1:0-2324 GCA_964449525.1 uncultured Ruminiclostridium sp. | reverse complement strand
GGATATTGAGGAACCGTAGTCGGTGCCATGCGTGAAGCGGAGCATGGATTGCGGACCGCCGCGAATAATTTCCGGATGAAATTCCTGAGCGGCACATATGGCATCGACTTAAGGTTCCCTAGGTGCACATTATTCTTAGAGTCTGTCCCGTATTAGGAAATAAAAGTAGCTTTACATAAGCTTATATGCTATTTCACTCCATCTCAATTCTTTAATCAGTGAATTGATTTTGGTATCTTTGTCAATCACAACGCACTCAATACCGCACATATCAGCCCAGTCCGTCAGCTGCTCAGCAGTAACATTCTGAGTATATACGGTATGGTGAGCACCACCTGCATGAATCCAAGCTTCTGCAGCTGTTGTCAAGGAAGGTTGTGGTCTCATTAGAACGCGTGCAACAGGCAATTTAGGCATATCATGGGTAGCCTCGACAGCATCAACTACACTAATAATTAGGCGGAATCTATTTCCCAGATCAATTAACGAAGCACATAGTGCAGGTCCGGCTGCACAGTCAAATACAAGTCTTGCAGGATCATTTTTCCCACCGATTCCAAGATTATGAACCTCTATTCTTGGCTTTGCAGATGCTATTGAAGGACATACCTCCAACATATGGGCACCAAGATTCATTTCATTCCCGGGTTCAAAATGATAAGTGTAGTCCTCCATAAATGAGGTGGATTTTCCACCAGCCATTATCTTAAGAAGACGTACCATCGCAGATGTTTTCCAGTCGCCTTCTCCGCCGAAACCGTAACCTGCTTCCATAACTCTTTGAGCAGCAAGGCCGGGCAGTTGCTTTAAACCATTAAGATCTTCAAAGGTAGTTGTAAAGGCTTCAAAATTACCCTGTGCCATAAATGACTTAAGAGCAATTTCAATACGAGCCTGATATCTTACGGATTCCATCTTTTCTTCAGAACCTTTTACCTGAGACATATCATACATTCTGTCGTATTCTTCCATTAGCTTGTCAATATCTGATTCCGAAACTGCATCCACCATCTTGACCAAATCGCCAATACCATAACCGTCAATGGTCCAGCCCAGCTTAATTTGAGCTTCAACCTTGTCGCCTTCTGTCACAGCAACGTCTCTCATATTGTCACCAAACCGGCAAACCTTAATAAATTTACTGTATACAAAAGCAACAGCAGAACTCATCCAGCGGCTGACTCTACCTACGACATTATCATCTTTCCAATATCCTGCTATAACCTTCCGTGGCATCCTTAGCCTTGCACCTATAAATCCGAATTCACGGTCACCATGAGCAGACTGATTGAGATTCATGAAGTCCATATCAATACTGTCCCAGGGAATATCACGGTTAAACTGGGTATGCAGGTGTAAAAGCGGTTTTTGGAGAGACATTAAACCTTTTATCCACATCTTCGCAGGCGAAAAGGTATGCATCCAGGTAATTATACCGGCACATTTTTCATCTGAATTTGCGCTGATACAAAGCTGATAAATTTCTTCGGGAGTTTTAACTACAGGTTTAAATTTAACTGTATACGGACCTTTTTCACTAAGATATTCTGCTATAATTTTTGAGTGTTCTCCAACTTGTCTAAGGGGTTCATCCCCATAAAGGAACTGGCTTCCGGTAACAAACCAGAATTCATAATTTTTTAGATTTGGCATAAATGACTCCTCCTATTAATTATTAGATGTACGTACAAGTAGCGTTTAGAATAATTATAAACCATATATTTCTTGTTTGCAACATTGAAACAAGTTTTGCAATGAGCTCAACGGCAGGAATTTTGCTTGTAAAAACAGAGGCCCCTGTATATAATATAGTTGATGTACGTACAAGTTAAACAAGGAGTAATCATGTGAACGAGCATACAAAATACGCGGGGTTAAAAAATCATATTAAACAACAAATAATAATGGGCAAAATGAAGCCCGGCGAACGTATACCTTCAGAAAACAAGCTTTGTGACAGTTTTTCTCTAAGCCGTCATACTGTGAGAAAAGCTATCTCGGTATTGGTAACTGAAGGTTATCTTTTTACTGAACACGGTCGGGGAACTTATGTGAAGGACAGAAGTGTCAACAGAGCCAAATCCCGTAATATCGGAGTTCTTACCACTTATATTTCAGATTATATCTTTCCACGTGTTATTCAAGGAATAGACACGGTTTTATCCCAAAGGGGCTACAGTATAATGCTCAAAAATACCGATAACAATGTACACCATGTCCATTCTCCCTATCGATCGCAAGTCGCTAGTACCAAAGGTTTGAAATTAATAATAAAAAAAATAAAAATGAAAAAAATACTTATCCTATTGATTTTAGTTTCACAT
>CAYUZC010000331.1:1940-2337 GCA_964449525.1 uncultured Ruminiclostridium sp. | reverse complement strand
ACACCGAAATTTGGTGTTGCCATACCGAACCTTGCCATGAATATAATTCCTGCCAGACCGGTTAATCCCGCACATAAAACAAATACCCAAAACTTCACTTTGTCAACATTAATACCTGAAAATCTTGCGGCTTTCTCATTACTTCCGGTATAAAAGACATTTCTTAATATTGATGTTCTTCTTAGTAAAAAATCGCTTATTACTACAATTACAAAGAATAATACAATGATAAAAGGAATGCCGCCGGGTAGCTTACCAACACCTATGTACTTGAAGGAATCCGGAAGTGTATAAAGCGAAATCTGAGAACCTTCAGTGAGAACATAACAGGCTCCTCGTATAATAGCGGCTGTCGCAAGGGTTGTAATAAAGGGATGTAACCCTACCTTTGTGACAA
>CAYUZC010000331.1:0-1930 GCA_964449525.1 uncultured Ruminiclostridium sp. | reverse complement strand
CGGCACCAATTATCATGCAAGCAATGACTCCTGCTAATGCCGAAATCCAAGGATCCCCGCCTGCTAAAAAGATCTTTGCCGGAAGCACCATGGAAAAACACATGATTGATCCTACCGATATATCGATACCACCCAGTATAAGCATAACGGTCATTCCTATAACCACAATGCCCTCTGTGGAGAACTGCATAACTATCGATTCGATATTTCCCCAAGTAAGAAAGTAGGGTGAAGCAAAAGACATGATTACGCATACGGCAATTATTATTAGGATGATATTCATTTCTCTCATATTTCTTACTTGTTTGAACAGTGAGGAAAATGAGTTTTCTTTTTTGATGGTTGGTTCAACTTGAACATTATTAATATTGGACATAAATATTACCCCTTAACTTGATAAATTTTTTATACACCTGATGCCAGCTGTATAATCTTTTTTTCATTAATATCTTCATCGACTACCTCGCCACTGAACATTCCTTCGTGCATTACTACCACTCTGTCGCACATACCAACAACCTCAGGAAGCTCAGAAGAAATAAGGACAATACCGGTGCCCTGATTGGCAAGTTTTCTTATTAGTTTGTGGATTTCGTTTTTAGCACCAACATCTATTCCCCTGGTTGGCTCATCCATAAACACTATCTTTGGCTTTACAGTTAATAGCTTAGCCAGTAGAACCTTCTGTTGGTTACCTCCGCTTAATGATGAAAGGTTTTGATTTATTCCCGCACACTTTATTCCAAGTTCCTGAATAAAGGAATCCGATTGTTTTGTCTCTAAATGGCTTTGTATAAAGCCCTTTTTGGACACATTTAATAATTTCATTGCAGATATATTCCATTTAATGCTCAAGTCTAAAAAAAGCCCGGCAGTTTTTCTGTCCTCTGTGAGGTATACTATTCCGTGCTTTATGGATTCCCCCGGTGATTTGATATTTATTTTTGATCCTCTATAATGGACTTCACCACTTATTTTTGGATTCAGTGCGCAAACAGACTGCGCTACTTCACTTCTTCCCGATCCAATCAACCCGGCTAAACCAAGAATTTCTCCTTCTTTTAAATTAAAACTGATATTTTTAAATCTTTTACCGTCGGAAAAGTCTCTGATTTCAAAAATGGTTTCTTTTGAGGAAGAATTGTTGTCATTTTTTGGAGGATACATATCTTCAATCTCTCTTCCCACCATCATATTAACTATTTCTTTTGAGTTTGTTTCATTTATATTCTTAGTATTAATAAGGCGACCATCACGCATAACAGTAACCCTGTCACACAGGGAAAAAACCTCTGCCATTCTGTGGGTTATATAAATAATTCCAATACCATTACTCTTTAGTTCCCTTATTATTTTAAACAGGGATTCGGCTTCTTTTTCTGAGAGTGCTGCGGTAGGCTCATCAAAAATAATAATCTTACAATTCATTGAAAGAGCCTTTGCAATTTCAACGATTTGCTGGTTAGAAATATTCAAGTCTCCAACTAGCTTTCTGGGATCGATTTTTGCCAAAGGTTTGAGAATCTGGCCGGCTCTCTCATAAAGTTTTTTATAGTTAACGGTAAAACGATTCTCTCTGTTTATTTCTGACATGAAAATATTTTCAGCCACAGAAACATGGGGGCATAGAGCGATCTCTTGGTGAACAAAACCTACTCCAAGTCTTGCGGCTTCAGAGGGGTTTTTTATTTCAACAAGCTTTTCTTCTACATATATTTCTCCCGCATCCGGAGGAATAATACCGTCTATAATGCTCATGAGTGTAGATTTTCCTGCTCCGTTTTCACCAACAATTGCGTGGATTTCACCTTTTAACAACTGAAAGCTCATGCCTTTAAGCGCCTTTGTGGCACCAAAGCTCTTATCGATACCTTTGACCTCAAGTAATAAATTTTCTGACACTGGAGTTTCACCACCTAAAATAGTTTAA
>CAYUZC010000330.1:345-2355 GCA_964449525.1 uncultured Ruminiclostridium sp. | reverse complement strand
TTGCTCACCTCTACTTGATATTATGGTTGTTGTTCTCAAACCTTTGTGCCATTGTTTCCGGTTGAATCGCTGATAAAATTATATAATCGCAGTCAGTTATAATTACAGCCCTGGTTTTTCTGCCATAAGTTGCATCTATAAGCTTACCCTTTTCACGGGTTTCCTGAATAACACGTTTTATTGGTGCTGAATCAGGACTTACAATTGCCACAATTCTCTTCGACAGCGCTATATTTCCAAAACCTATATTTATAGTATTTGACATATTTGTCTCCTATTCAATATTCTGAATTTGCTCCCGTAGCTTTTCAATTTCACTTTTAAGCTCGACAACATTTCTCGTAATTTCAATATCACTTGCTTTTGATCCAATTGTATTAACTTCTCTATTCATTTCCTGAATTAAAAAATCTGCTTTTTTACCAACGGGGCTACCTTCATCCAGCATTTCTCTCATCTGCATTATATGACTATTTAGTCTTACAAGCTCTTCATCTATACTGCACTTATCGGCAAACAGGGCAACCTCTGTTGCAATTCGCCCGGGATCTACCCTTTGTAGATCAATTAGCTCCGATAATCTTGACTCCAGCTTCTCTTTATATTCTTTGACAACAAGAGGCGCTTTCTCTCTAATTTTTCCTATATATGTTTCAATTACCGAAAGATTATTCAAAAGACTGTCTTTTAGCTTTTCTCCCTCTCGTGTTCTCATACGGATAAGCTCTTCAAGGGCAAAATTAAAAGCCTTCTCTAGAATCTTACCGGCTTCTTCGTTGTTTTCCTGCTTCTCAACCTTTAAAATATCAGGGAATCGGGCTAAGGAGGTCACTGATATATCATCTCTAAGTCCAAGACTACCCGTAACCTTTCTAAGAGCATCACAATATGCTTTTGCAAGCCCTTCGTCGATCTTAACCTCTTGAAGATTAGAAGATTTATTATCATAGGTTATGTAAATATCAATCTTTCCCCTTTGTATTTTGGCCGAGGCAAGAGAACGAATTAGTTCTTCAAATGGAGAAAGGTGTTTTGGCATTCTAAGAAAGATATCGCTGTATCGATGATTTACGGTCTTAATCTCAATTGTAAAAGTTATATCGTTTTCTGTATATTCACTATGGCCGAAGCCAGTCATACTTCTTAGCATTATTTTAGATACTCCTTGTTTTTCAATATACGGATTTTTATTTATCCAAAGCAAGAACATTTTTTATAGATTGATAGACTCTTGATTTATCAAAAGGCTTAACTACAAAGTCCTTGGCCCCCTGTTTTATAGCTTCAATTACCATTGATTGCTGCCCCATAGCAGAAACCATTATAATACGTGTTTTCGGACTAACTTTAAGAATTTCTTTGACAGCCTGTATACCATCCATCTCTGGCATGGTTATATCCAATGTTAATATACCGGGTTGATATTTCTCCGCAGCCTCGATTGCTTCAAGACCATTTGATGCCTCTCCTACAACTTCGAATTCGTCAGATTGCTCAATGATTTTTCTCAATAGAGTGCGCATGAATATTGCATCATCAGTAATAACAAAAGTAATCTTATTCATAGATTCATTTCACCCATCTCATACATAATAATTGAAAGGACAGAAATAGTCGCTGTCTCTACGCGCAATATCCGTTTTCCTAAACTAACAATATCGTAACCTTTATCTGTGTAATTTCGCACTTCTTCAAGCGTAAAACCACCTTCTGGTCCAACAAATAGCGCAATATCCTTAATCTTATTAATATTATAACATTTCAGTCTTTCTTTCAAACATTTTTTTCCTTCATTTTCGTACAATAATAATACCGCACTAAAATCTTCAGCTTTTACTAACGCTTCATCAAAACTTATTGGCTCCAAAATCTGGGGTACATAGGCTCTGCGACATTGTTTTGTGGCTTCTATGGATATTTTTGTCCAACGCTCCGCTTTTTTTTCACTATCTTTTTTATCAAGTTTAACAACAGTTCTATTTGTAATTACCGGAACAATGCTATGGACTC
>CAYUZC010000330.1:0-292 GCA_964449525.1 uncultured Ruminiclostridium sp. | reverse complement strand
TAAGTTCCATTTTTTCACCCTTTGGGATTCCTTGAAATAAGGTAACACGGGTTTCGGGTTCTGTTTTGTTTTGAAAGCTTGTATTTATTCTGGCAATTGCTCTGGATTTATCCGATGATATAATACTTGCTTCATATTCAATTCCACTTCCGTCAAATACATGTATTGTATCTCCGGGCCTTAATCTAAGTACCTGACTTAGATGCTTTAAATCATCACCTTCCAGCGTTATTTCTTCGTTTGTTATATTATTGGGAGAAACCATAAATCTATGCACGAAAAACCATTGCCT
>CAYUZC010000329.1:0-2376 GCA_964449525.1 uncultured Ruminiclostridium sp. | reverse complement strand
TTATTTCAAGAAGATCCAATAGAAATCCCTCAATTTCATTAGCACATTTTTTATATGCATCATAATCTTGTCCGAAGGGGTCGATAATATCTGAATCTCCTTTTGCACCTGTAAATTCCTTTAGTACATGCACCTTTCCGGACGCTTTTGGAAAAATATCAATTATCATATCCTTATGACGCTTTGTCATAGTAAGAATAATGTCTGCGTTTTCAACGTCGGTATCATCCAAAACCTTTGCTCTGTGAAATTTAATGTCAATACCAAATTCATTTTTCATTACCTCAATTGCTTGATAGGCGGCGGGATCACCATCAAAAGCATATACTCCCGCAGAGGATACTTCATAATTCTCATTAATGCCTTTTTCTATGATTATGTCCTTAAATATAGCCTCTGCCATAGGGCTTCTGCAGGTATTTCCCGTACATATAAAAACAATCCGCTTTTTCATATCAATTCTCCTATTTTGCTTCAATTATTTTCCCTGAGGAAGCCTTTCTAAGCCTGTTCATAATGGCTCTCCCTATTCCCTTTTCTTCAAAGGTTTCCGAATAAATAATATCAACATTTTTTTCGTCAAATGTCCTGAGCGAGTCATATAATCCGGTTGCAATCTGATTTGGGTTTTTTACAGACCCGGCTTTTACAACTACATCTGCATTATATTGATGCGCGTTTTCAAAACTTGTTAATACTCCGACATTAAGTCCCTTTTCATTGCTATCTTTAATAAGTTGATTAATCTTTTCCACAACAGAATCTGTTTCTCCACTTATAAGAATCATTTCAGCCTTTGGTGAATAATGGCGATATTTCATGCCCGGAGAACGTGGCTTCAAATCACCTCTTACTTCCAGAACTGAATCTGTATCTACCTTTTCTAATACCTTTTCCAGCATCTCCAAGGTAATTCCGCCCGGTCTTAGTATAATCGGAATTTTGGTAGTGACATCCAAAACAGTTGACTCCACTCCTACCTGGCATGGACCTCCATCAATAATATATTCTATACGTCCGGAAAGGTCTTCGATTACATGCTTATAGGTTGTGGGGCTGGGGCGACCGGAGAGATTAGCACTTGGTGCGGCAACCGGAACACCCGCCTCTCTTATAAGCTTCTGAGCAATAATACTATCAGGCATACGAACAGCCACTGTATCCAGACCGGCGGTTATTATATCAGGAACCCTGTCAGATCTTTTAAAAACCAAGGTTAAAGGCCCCGGCCAAAACGCTTCAATAAGTGTAACGGCCGTATCCGGTATCTCAAGAATTAATTCATTAAGCTTAGACACCTCTGCAATGTGAACAATCAACGGATTATCCGAGGGTCTGCCTTTAGCTTCATATATTCTTTTAACTGCATCGGGATTTAATGCATTTGCCCCAAGACCATAAACGGTCTCTGTAGGGAAAGCCACCAATTTTCCTTCACGCAAGGCTCTCGCTGCGTCTGAAAACGCTTCGTCTTCTGCCCCATTTACAATAATTGTGTTCATTAAGCTATTACCTCGGTTCATTTCGACATTTAGTATACCACGATTTATTATAGCAGTAATAAGTCAAATATCACTTCTAAATATAAAAAAGAAGCGTTACCCTAACAGGGATAACCTCTCCTTCATATACCCACATTTCTTCCGATTTACACTTTTTTATCTTTCCTCTCGCGGAATTGTATCCCCTTCTTGATCTTATTAGAGTCATCTTCCCACGGCATATAGGCTGATTTTGATCCCATTCCTCTGTCCTTTAATCTCTTTGCATTTCCTTCCTTAAAACAGTTTTCACAAAAATAGCCGCTGCTTATAGGCCTCCCACATAATTCGCAACGAATAAAACCTTTATTTTCTCCAACAATTTCTAAACGGTCTTCTTTTAAATAACGCCTTATGGACTTTAATGAAACTCCGATTTGTTGCATTACTTCATTGGAGCTGGATCCAGGGTATTTAGTAAGAAATTCCTTAATCTGCCTGAACTCTTCTTCTTCTACAGGAAAACAAACCGGACAGACCTCTTCAAATGCTACCTTTTCAAAAAATCTATGACATCTTGCGCATTCATAATTAGCCATTCTGTCTCCCCTTAATCTATTATAAACGCCTCCCGAAAGAACATTAATAGCTATTATTCTTTAGAAATGCTACTTCTTCTTATCAAAAAAATATGACTGACCACTGTTTTGTTTCGGGTAATAGGCTCCGGTCATGCGTTTATGCTCATTAGCGTTTTTTATCTGCCCCTGTGTAGCCTTCATTTCAGTTTTAACAAGAGCAGTGTTTTCGTCATCGAGTTCCTTTGTTTGTTTTATACACTGTGAGATGCTATCAACAACTTTCTTAAGCTCAGCCGTACCCGGCAGGTTATGTT
>CAYUZC010000328.1:0-2391 GCA_964449525.1 uncultured Ruminiclostridium sp. | reverse complement strand
CAATGACTTCCTTCATCCACATGTAGAGCTGTCCTCTTGTTTCAACAGTAGGAGGGGCATCGGGGCCCCTCTATGGTACTGCTTTCATGAAAGCGGGCGGGGTACTAGCCGGAAAATCGCAAATGGATGTAAATGATTTTTGTGGTGCGTTACAATCAGCCATTGAAGGGGTAATGCTGCGCGGCAAATCTACAACAGGAGAAAAGACTATGCTAGATGCCATGGTTCCGGCTCATAAGGCAATTATGGAAGAATTAGAAGCGTCAAATGATGCTAAAAAAGCCATGGAAGCAGGTGTAGATGCAGCGAAAGAAGGAATTGAATATACAAAAACAATTATTGCTACAAAAGGCCGTGCAAGTTATCTTGGGGAAAGAAGCATCGGTCATCAGGATCCGGGTGCTACTTCCTTTACAATATTGCTTGAAGCTATTACCTCATTAATTTAAGGGGAGATCTGCATGGTTGGGTTTGTAGTTGTTAGTCACAGTCATAATTTGGCTGAAAGTGTGGTTGAATTAACGCGCATGATGGCTGCCGGAGTACCAATTATCGGAGCTGGCGGATTAGAAGATGGATCCTTTGGCACCAGCTTTGACAAAATCTCCGGTGCAATAGATAAGGTCTATTCAGAGGATGGCGTTATCATATTAGTTGATATGGGTAGCGCAGTTATGACGACAGAAATGGTAATAGAGAGCATGACAGACAAGAAAATAAAGATTGCAGATTGCCCATTGGTTGAAGGTGCGGTTACAGGAACAATTGATTCTATCAGTGGCCTCTCAATAAATGAAATACTGGATAGTTTGGCGGATGTTGGGACAACAAAAAAATTATAGAACTGGCATTATCCCCTGTTGGTTTCTGACAGGGGACTTTTCGGATAGTTAAAATAATATAATCATAATTGGGAAAGGGTGTCATCATGAAAAGCTTTCAGTATTTTATTTCCGACGAAGTAGGAATTCATGCGAGACCTGCCGGTTTGCTTGTAAAAGAAGCGAGAAAATTTAAAAGCAAAATGACCATAACAAGCGGGACGAAAAAGGCCGATCTTACAAAGTTAATGGCATTAATGGGTATGGGGATTAGAAAAGGAGAAAATGTAACCATTGAAGTTATCGGAGAAGATGAAGATGAAGCAGCTTCTTACCTGGAAGATTTTTTTGAAAAGAATCTGTAATTGGAGAAGATGAAGAATGAAAATCATCTACGGAAAAGCATTAAATAAAGGAATTGCAATAGGAAGAATCAGTTATATTGAGCATTCGATTCAAGAAATAGCACCAAATAAAATAACTGATCCAGGTATAGAATACAACAAATTTGAAATTGCAAAAACTAAAGCCCTTGAGGAATTGACTGAAATATATGAGAAAGCACTAAATGACGTAGGTGAAGATCATGCTATGATTTTTGACGTTCACCGAATGATGTTAGAAGATGAAGACTTTATCGATGCGATTGCAGATAAAATAAAGGGCCAATACCTAAATGCTAAATACGCTATTTTTAAAACAGGAGAAGATTTTGCAGATAGTTTTGCCACAATGGAAGACAAATATATGCAAGAACGTGCCATTGATATCAAGGATATCGTTAAGCGTATCTTACGTATATTAGATGGCCGAAAAAATGTGGGCAATATTGAGGATTCATCAATTATCATTTCAGAAGAGCTAACACCCAGTGAGACTATACAGCTGGACAAAAATAAGCTTCTGGGGTTTGCAACAAAATACGGTTCTACAAATTCTCACACTGTAATTTTAGCAAGAGCAATAAATATTCCGGCTATTACAGGCATTGATATTTCCAGAGAATGGGATGGGGAAATGGCAATACTTGATGGTTATGAGGGAGCACTATATATTGGACCGGATAAATTAATTCTTAAGGAAAAACAGAAAAAGCAAAAGCAAGATCAGGATAAAAGAGATCGGCTTTTTGCACTTAAAGGAAAGAAAGCATAACAAAATGTGGAAAGAAGATAGAGATTTTTGCGAATATTAGCGACATATCTGAAGTTGATGAAGCTTTAGAAAACGATGCAGGTGGTATAGGACTTTTACGAAGTGAGTTTTTATATTTAGCAAAAGAAGACTTTCCGACCGAAGAAGAATTGTTTAACGCTTATAAAACGGTTGCAGAGAAAATGGGAGATAAGAAGGTTATCATACGAACCCTGGACATTGGTGCGGATAAACAGGCTTCCTATTTTAATTTGGAGAAAGAGGAAAACCCGGCATTAGGCTATCGTGGAATTAGGGTATGCTTAACAAGGACAGAATTATTTAAAACTCAGCTCCGTGCTATATATAAGGCAGGACATTATGGTAATATATCTATTATGTTTCCCATGATTATATCCTGTGAAGAGGTAAGGAA
>CAYUZC010000327.1:0-2403 GCA_964449525.1 uncultured Ruminiclostridium sp. | reverse complement strand
TAGAATTCAGTCTGGTAGGTCTGATAAACAAAAGATTAATACCGGTTATTCTGGCAGAAGCGGGAATAATTGATATAAAACGTCAGGCGGTAAGTTTGTCAGCTAGGGAAAGATTAGCCATAGTTGATGTTCTTACCGGTTGGAGATTCAAAATTAAAGGAACAAAAAGCTGGCCCAGCGCCCAAGTAACGGCCGGAGGAATAAGAACAAACGAAATAGACCCAAAAACCATGGAATCAAAAATAGTAAATGGGCTATTTTTTGCCGGAGAAATCCTGGATATTGATGGACGATGCGGCGGGTTTAATCTGCAATGGGCATGGTCGTCAGGATTCATTGCGGGGAAAAACGCAGCAATATGAAGAAATTAATCACAAGCGAAGGGAATATAGACCTATATGTTAAGATTATCGAATATTAAATTAGAAATCAGAAAAGCTTCGGATGGTAATGCCGAAAGACAAGCATTACAAAGTATTATTTTGTCTGAGTTGAAAATAGATGAGCAGGAGCTCATCGGCTTTATAATATTTAAAAAATCAATTGACGCCAGAAAAAAGAGCGAGATTCAATATGTCTATACTGTTGATATTGAAGTTAAAAATGAGACAGTAATTCTCAATAAGTACGAAAAAAACGGTATAATACCCACTCCTGTATTAGCACCGATAAGCACTGATTTTGGAACAAAAATGATGCATGAGCGACCTGTAATAGTAGGCATGGGCCCTGCCGGATTATTTGCGGGGTTAATACTATCGAAAAACGGATATAAGCCTATTATCCTGGAAAGAGGAGAAGATGTTGATGCAAGGACTCAAAGGATAAATACGTTCTGGAAAACCGGCGCACTGGACACCGAAAGCAATGTACAGTTCGGAGAGGGCGGAGCGGGAACCTTTTCAGATGGCAAGCTTACCACTCTGATTAACGATTCCCGGTGCCGTACAGTTCTGGAGGAATTTATTAAGGCAGGAGCCCCGCCTGAAATACACTATAAAAGCAAGCCCCATATTGGAACAGATTTACTCAAAACCACGGTGAAAAATATCAGAGAAGATATTATTGCAAACGGTGGGGATGTTCGGTTTAAAGCAAAAGTGACTGATATTATAATTAAAGATGGCAAGATATCAGAGCTTGTCATTAACGATACGGAGCGGATTTGCTGTAATATAGTCTTTTTGGCCATTGGCCACAGCGCACGGGATACCTTTGAGATGCTTTTTGAGCGAGGCGTAAAGATGGAGCAAAAGGCATTTTCTATAGGTCTTAGAATAGAACACCCGCAAGAGTTTATTGATAAGGCGCAATACGGTAATTTTGCAGGATACCCGGGGCTGGGTGCAGCTGACTATAAGCTTTCTTATCATGGCACAAATGGTAGATCCGCATATAGTTTTTGTATGTGTCCCGGTGGATATGTGGTGGCTGCAGCCTCTGAAAACAATCATCTGGTCACCAATGGGATGAGCCAATACAAAAGGGATGGAAACAATGCCAATTCAGCTATTATGGTAGGTGTTACTCCTACAGATTTTCCTAATGAGCACCCTTTAGCAGGAATAGAATTCCAAAGAAAATGGGAACATTTAGCCTATGAACACGGAGGAGCAAGCTTTAAAGCTCCGGTACAGCTCACAGGAGATTTTTTAGAAGATCGTATAAGTAAAGGGTGGGGAAGTGTAAAACCTACTTATAGACCCGGGGTTGCGTTTGCCGAACTTAAGACCTGCTTGCCTTCTTATGTTACCGAGACTATAAAAGAGGCAATAATAGATTTTAATAAAAAAATCAGGGGTTTTGCAATGCCCGATAGTATTTTGACCGGTGTAGAAACCAGAAGCTCTTCACCCGTAAGGATAACTCGAGATAATAGTTATCTGTCTAACATAAACGGCTTATATCCTATGGGGGAAGGCGCCGGCTACTCCGGTGGCATAATGTCATCTGCGGTAGATGGAATAAAGATTGCAGAAAGTATCATGGAAGAGTTTGCCCCGATAACCGGATAGCTGCCATCATTTACAGCATAATATGTCCACGGATTTTAGTAGCAGAGCATTATCTAATATAATTAATTAACTTGATTGCGTCCAAGTATGACACTTCCTTTTTTAGGATTTTATTTACAAGTAAAAATTATAAGATATCAAATTTAACAACTATTTTAAAGAGATCACCGTCAACATATAAATCCAGAGCCCCATGCTGCAATTCGGTAAGACTCTTAGCAATGGAAAGACCTAAACCGCTGCCTTCAGTGTTTCTTGAACTGTCACCTCGGATGAATCTGTCAAGGAGCTCATCGCTGGATATATTAAGAGAAAACTTTGAGATATTTCTAAAGGTTATGACAGCCTGCTTATCTTCTATGTCAAGATTGAGATAAGCTCTGGTTGA
>CAYUZC010000326.1:0-2406 GCA_964449525.1 uncultured Ruminiclostridium sp. | reverse complement strand
CGCATTGGGAAATCTCAGCTTTGTAATCTTTACCATGTTGCTAAACTTAAAAGTCTCCCCAACAGCCGACTTGAAATTACTTTAAAGAATAAAGAACGGCTTATTGCCTCACGTCACTATTCCCAAAACTTGAAAGAAATGCTTGGGGTTCTAGAATGAGAGGATGGTTTGTTATGAAAGAAAATGATTTTGTAAACAGTGGGTTTGCTCGTTTGTACACTTGGATGACTAAGGCTAAATACACCATGGGTATCTTTTTTGTAGTATACGTAATAGTTTTTCTTTTCTTCGGCATTGTCACTGAGGGAGTAACTGCTTCAATTGGATTTTTTACTGCAATACAGATGCTATTTGCATGTTTGTTTATCGGAATAATGCAGCAAGTTGTAATTCCTTCAGATAAGGTTACCTCGATAAGGTGTATTATATGGGTTACTTCGGGTGCTATTATTACAATCTTGTTTGAGCTGGTGTTTAAATGGTTCAAACCGTTTCCGGCGTGGTGTTTTCCTGCGTTTACTGCTTTTATGGTTTTAGGAATGCTTCTCGTGGTGCTAGGTGATTACCTTGAGCTTCACAGGGAAACAAAATATTTAAACCGTAAGCTTGAAAAATTCCAGAACAACAAACCGGAAAACTGATATTGAGTCATCAAATAACTTTTTTGGTTAAATAAAAAGGGCTGGTTATAAATCTTAATTCTGATTATAACAGCCCATTCAACTAGGGTATATTTTTAGCAGTAAATATAAATAACAGTATCAATGATGAAGTTCGGCCGCCTCTGCATCGGCTTTCGTTACATGTACCGTACCGTAAGGGTGTTGGGGTGGGGCATAAATTGAATACAATTTAAGAGGAATATTGCCCGTATTTATAAGGTTATGCCATTTACCAGCCGGTATGATGATAATAAAGTCGTCTTCCACATTGGCTTGAAAATCCATTCTGTCCATTCTGTCACCCATTAAAGCCAGTCCTTGTCCTTGCTCAATACGTATAAACTGATCAAGATTCGGGTGGTTTTCTAATCCTATGTCCTCTCCGACATTAATACTCATTAAGGTTAGCTGCAGGTGATTTCCGGTCCATAAAGCGGTTCTAAAGTTAGTGTTTTGCTTTGTAGCTTGAGTAATATTAACCGAAAAAGGTGCCGGTCCGTAATCGGTCATCGGGATGTGATTTCCGTATTGGTTTGACATGGGTCTTGGGTTAAAAGTCGGTATATTAACACCGTAGGGGTATTGATAATAATTATACGGATCATATGTGTTGCCGTTAGGCCCAAAGATTGGTGCATCGGCATAATAAGATGATGAGTAGGTATTATAGTAATTGTTCAAAAAGTCCATTCCCTTCTTAAAGCTTATCCAGTTTATATTATGATGTTAAACAAGCTAATGTTCTTCATTATCTCAAACGTATTCTGCACAAAATAAATACAGATGAAAACAGCTAAAATATACAATAAAATATAAGCGGGCTTCGTTTCGTGAAACCCGCTTTTAAGGCTTAAATATTCATGGGTGGTTTTTCTAAATTATAATTATACTGATGTATAACCGCCATCTACTTTTATATTCTGTCCGGTGATGTAGGAAGCCTCATCGCATGCCAAGAATATTGCGGCAGGATTCAATTCACCTTCATGACCATAACGACGAAGCGGAACAGATGCTTCCATAAATTTAGTAAATGCCTCGGTTTTTAAAGTATCTGCTGTCAGCTCTGTTTCAAAATAACCTGGGCTGATTGTGTTGCAGGTTATATTATGTTTTGCCAGTTCGGCTGCAACAGCCCTGGTAAAGTTGATAACGCCACCTTTGGAAGAGTGATAAGCAACGGTATCCATAGCAGTATTACCGACTTGTCCGTATATCGAAGCAATATTAATTATTCTTCCGTATTTATTTTCAACCATGTATTTGGCAAAGGCTCTGGTTACTTTAAACACGCTCGTCAAGTCTGCATCAAGAGTAAAAGTCCAATCTTCATCAGTCATATCAAGCACGCCGGCATTTTTAGATGCTCCTGCATTATTGACCAGAATATCCACTTTTCCGTAGAATTTAATAGCCTCCTTAGCAGCGTTTTGCACTGCCTCAGAATCTGTAACATCGCATTGTATTGCCAAGCATCTGACACCAAATGATTTGATAATTTCGGCTGCTTTGTTTAGCTTGTCAATTCTTCTGGCCATAATAACCAGATCAGCTCCTTGTTTTGCAAAACCGGTTGCCATTTGTAGCCCTAAACCTGATGATGCGCCTGTAACTACTGCAATGCGTCCGTGTAAATCAAACATAAAAAGTCCCCCCTGTTGTATAATAATATTAGTATTGTGATTAATTTAACAATTACAATATTAACAAACTGTTTTCTTTTTGTCAAGTATACAAAATACAA
>CAYUZC010000325.1:0-2419 GCA_964449525.1 uncultured Ruminiclostridium sp. | reverse complement strand
CCCGTCCTCAGCAGAAATTTTTCTTGCTATGGCAGGGCATAAAATCCAAAGAACTATCATTGATAATATTAACAAAACCACGATCGGTAAAATCCTAATCTTCAACGGTTTTCAGCTCCGTCCGGTTTGATCTTAGGTTCAGTATCCTCTTCTACAGCCGGTTCAGTAGGATTGGATTCCTCTTGTACGGCCGGATTCGCATTGAGCTCGGCATCCTTATCTATGGTCTGTATTTTGTATGCCTTGTCCATTTGGGCACTAAGTTGCTTGTACATCATATCAGAGATTCCCATGCCTCTATGGCTATTTTTTTCCATCAAAGTCTCATCCAGCATATCCTCAAACATAGTTCTAGCGCTACTTTTTTCTACGAACCCGCTTTCTGGAATCGTTGCCTTCATTTGTTTATAAAGTATTTGCAGCATGACCGATTCAAACTCATCACACGCATCTCTGAGTTTTTTCTTATCGCCGTCGTCGAAAGCTTTTTTAAGAACATCTTCAAATTCGGTAGCTTCCGTGTTGGCCTTATTAGTCTTTATGGTATCTATCGGGTTAATTTGCCCGAATCCATCAATTTTCATACTTATCCTTTACGACAGAAGACGATTACCTTCTGATATTATTTGCGGTCTGTAGCATCTCGTCCGATGTGGTAATAGCCTTTGAATTCAGCTCGTATGCTCTCTGTGCGGTTATAAGCTTAACCATTTCCTCAACCACCTGAACATTCGATGATTCTAAAAAGTAGTTTCTTACCGTACTGGGATTCTCGGTTTCAAAATCAAGCAAAGCTTCTCCTGTAGCGGTATTACTTCTATAAATATTTCCACCCATGGCTTCAAGGCCCATAGGATTTTCAAACTGGAACAACCCAATATATTGCCCTGTGGGAAGAGTAACCCCTGTTTCGATATCCTTAAAAGTAATCTCACCGGAAGGCTGAATCTCATAATTAGCCATATCTCCGTCAAAGAATATCTCCATGCCATCTTGGTCAAGAACCGGGTAACCTTTTGAGTTGGTGAGCATTTTACCCTCATCGGTCATGGATACTTTAAAGCTTCCATCTCTGGTATAATAAGCGTTACCGTCAACTCCTCTGACAGCAAAAAATCCCTGCCCTTCAACGGCCATATCAAGTTTATTGTTGGTTTGCTCCATATTTCCCGAAGAAAAATCTCTTGCTGTAGCTCTGGCAACAACGCCGTGTCCAACCTGCAAGTTTACAGGCCTTTGAGCGTTTTCGGCCGAATATGCCTTTTGCATCGAAACATACAAAATATCTTCAAATTCAGCCTTTTCTTTTTTGAAGCCTGTTGTATTAACATTGGCCAGATTATTTGATATCGTGTCAACATTAAATTGCATGGCTTTCATGCCCGACGCTGCGGTCCATAGTGATCTCATCATAGGTTTTCACCCTTTTAATTTTGGACATCCTTATCCTTATTTACATCCTGTGAAATCTATTAATCAATTATTAAACTCTTCCTATATCATTTACAGCCTTCTCCAATGTGGAATCTTGGTACTGGATGAGCTTTTGATTGGACTCATAAGCCCTTAAGACTGTAATCATATCCACCATTTCTTTTACCGAATCCACGTTTGAACGCTCAACAAAGCCCTGTTGAATGGTCCCTTCAAATGCAGCATCTTGGCTTTCGCCTGTTGCGGTTAAAAGATTAAAACCATATTTTCTTAAGCTTTCCGGGTTTGCAAATTTACGGATTCTTATGTTATCAACAGTTTCTCCGTTTTGTATTACTTCGCCTCTGTAGGAAATTGTAAAATCAGATCCATTAAGCATTATGGCCCCATTTTGTCCCATAACGGAATGACCGTCCCTTGTAACAAGGCGGCCTGTCGAATCAAGCTTAAAAGCTCCATCCCTGGTATAATACTCACGAAACTGATTATTTTCGGGAACAGCTATGCAGAAAAAAGCGCCTTCATCGCCATCTATAGCGACATCGGTGCTCATCGTGGTATTCTCTAAAGCTCCTTGAGTAAAGTCGGTGTGAACCTCGGCAATATCATTATATAAAGTCATACTGCCTATTCTGGCAGGAATAGGCGAATTATCGCTACCATCAAAGAAGCGTTTTGCCAATACATCAGAAAACTCCTCAAACACAACAACATCCTTCTTAAAGCCGTTGGTGTTTACGTTGGCCATGTTGTTGGATACCGTATCCATTTTTCTGTTTAAGGTAAGCATACTGTAGCCTGATGTATAGAGCCCTCTTATCATAAGATTTATGCTCCTCCGATAATTATTTCTACAGTACAATTATCGGCTAACAACATGCCACACTTTAGGGTTTTATTTGATATGCCTCTTTTGTGGTCTTATATACTCGCCCAACCTGTAGCAGAAAAGCCTCCAGCCTCGACTCTATCAGTTGGGGGAAAG
>CAYUZC010000324.1:0-2470 GCA_964449525.1 uncultured Ruminiclostridium sp. | reverse complement strand
CTTCCTCGTCTGTAGCATCAAGCTTTCCGTAACGAATGTTTTCCATAACCGTATCGGTGAAAAGGTGAGTATCCTGAAGAACCATGGAAAGTGATCTTCTGAGATCGGCCTTTTTAATCTTATTGATATTAATACCATCAAACCTAATCTTTCCATCCGGGACATCATAAAAACGGTTGATAAGATTAGTGATTGTAGTCTTGCCTGCACCTGTGGAGCCGACAAAAGCAATCTTTTGGCCTGGTTTGGCATACAAGGATATATTTTTCAGGACAGTCTTATTTTCATCATATCCAAAGGTTACATCCTCAAAGCGAACATCACCCTTGACCGGTGTATAGGCAATACTTCCATCCTTGTGCGGGCGCTTCCAGATCCAAATTCCAGTCTTGGTATCGGTCTCAACAAGTTCACCGTTTATATTATATTGCGCTTTAACAAGCTCAACAGAACCATCATCCTTTTCAGGCTCTTCATCCAGCATCTCAAAAATTCGCTCAGCTCCCGCAAGGGCGTGTAATACTGAGTTTAACTGTTGAGACATCATTGTTATAGGGTGCGAAAATGACCGGGTGAATTGCAGAAAAGAAGCAATAGTACCTAAGTCAATACCATACCCGTTTATTGCCATAATTGCTCCTATTGCGGCTGTTAATGCATATTGAACATATGAGAGATTACCCATAATCGGCATCAATATATTGGCAAAGGTATGAGCATTTGTGGAGGCAAGGCTTAACTCATTATTTAGCTTATCAAAGCCTTCTAAAACCTTTTCTTCATGGCTGAATACCTTAACAACCTTCTGACCTTCTATCATTTCTTCAATATAACCGTTGAGACGGCCTAATTCCTTTTGTTGCTTCTGAAAGAAGGATGCACTTCTTTTACCCAACAGCTTTATGATGTTAACCATTAAAAATAGCATTAAAACAACTAAAACAGTAAGGAGAGGGCTTAGTACCAGCATCATAATAAAGACGCCGATAACAGAAAGTCCTGAGGAAAAAAAATTAGGGAGGCTCTGACTTATCATTTCCCGCAAAGTATCTATATCATTGGTATACCTGCTCATAAGTTCACCGTGAGTATGTGTATCAAAGTACTTTATTGGCAAGGACTCCATATGTGAAAATAATTCAACCCTCATCCTTTTAAGAGTACCGGTGGAAATATTGAGCATCAGTCTAGCGTGAATATAGGATGACAAGACCCCTGCTAAATAAATTGTACCCATTAAAGTCAGAATTGAGATAAGACCTGACAAATCAGGATTTTCATTTCCGATAAAAGGTACAATATAATTGTTTATAATAGGCTTTAGAAAATAGGTTCCTGCCACTCCGGCAAGAGAACTTACAATAATTAGAATTCCTACAATAATTAGTTGGAATCTATATTCAGACATATAATTTAGTAGTCTTTTTAAAATTTTACCTATATTTTTAGGCTTTGCTATAGCTTTACGATTTGATCCCGGTCCCGGTCCCGCCATATTAAGCAACCCCCTTTTGCTGTGATTCATATACTTCACGATAAATTGAATTTGTTGCTAACAATTCGTCGTGGGTACCTATGGAATCTACTTTTCCGTCATCCATAACAATAATCCTGTCAGCTTCGCACACTGATGAAATGCGTTGAGCAATAATTATTGTGGTGGTATTCGATATTTTTTGACTAAAGGCCTGTCTGATTTTGCTATCGGTAGCCGTATCAACAGCGCTGGTGCTGTCATCTAGAATAAGTACTTTAGGCTTTTTAAGCAGAGCCCTTGCAATTGTCAGACGCTGTTTTTGACCACCCGAAACATTTACTCCGCCTTGGCCTAATTCTGTCTCAAAGCCGTCGGGGAATGACATGATAAAATCATATGCTTGAGCTGCTTTACAGGCCTCGGCAATTTCTTCGTCTGTGGCATTTTCATTACCCCACTTTAAGTTATCCTTTATTGTTCCGGAAAAAAGTACATTCTTCTGAAGAACCATTGCCACTGAATTTCTTAACGTATCAATCTTATAATTTTTGACATCATGTCCTCCAACCAGAATTCTTCCGTCCAACACATCATAGAGCCTTGGTATAAGCTGAACCAGTGTTGTCTTTGCCGAGCCTGTGCCGCCGATAATACCTATAGTCTCGCCGGACTTGATATTGAAATCTATATCGCACAAGGTTAAATTTTCTTCGTTCTTGCTGTAGCTAAAATTAACATTCTCAAATACAACCGATCCGTCTTCAACTATAAGCTCTTTACCGGATGTGTTATCCTTGATATCAATTTCTTCATCAATAACCTCAGTAATTCGCGCTATAGAAGCCCTTGACATGACAATCATAACAAAGGCCATAGTAATCATCATAAGTGAAACCAGAATTTGCGTAACATAGCTTATAAAGCTCATAAGCTCACCGGTATCCATTGTGCCTCTAATTATCATGTTGCCGCCGAACCATGAAATTGCAATCA
>CAYUZC010000323.1:0-2478 GCA_964449525.1 uncultured Ruminiclostridium sp. | reverse complement strand
CCCCGACTAAATTCAAAATCCTAATTTACTTTCCGGAACATGATAGCTTTGCAGTCAGTAATGAAGTTTATGAAAGATATGCCTTTGATAGCTATTACAAGGTGAATGCGGCAGGATTGGAAATACAGAATGTTGATGTCGCCAAGGGTATCCAGGCAGAAAAAGATTATGTTTATTCTTTGGAGATTTCTTCTCTAATCTTCAGAATTTTGTTAACAATAGTAATTGAAGTTATTATTGCAATGTTATTCGGCTTTAGAGAGAAAAAGCAGCTCTTGATTATTGTAGCAATCAATATTATTACCCAGACAATACTCAACATTTTACTTAATTTAATCAACTACAATCAAGGTGGCTCAATGTTTGTATTCCATTATATTTGGATTGAATTAATTGTAATTGTTATAGAAGCTGTGGCATATTATTTGTTATTTAAAAAGTATAGCAATTCACCAAAAGGAAAATTTGTGACTTCACTGTATGCTTTTATAGCGAATATATCATCCTTTGTTATGGGAGCCCTTATTGCAAACGTAATACCGGGGATTTTTTAAATCAAGCTTAACCTTATTTTGAACCAAAGCTTGCCACCACTTTTAGCCAAAGTGTAAAAGTGGTGGCAAAATGAAACATATATTCTCAAATTGCCTCATAATAATTATAAATTTAAAATTATTATAGTATTTCTTTTAAAATAACTGCTATAATAAAAATATACATTTTACGTTTTCATAGTAGCTAAACAGTACAAATTATTATTTATTACTTGTTAGCTGTTTTATTTCATTACTCGAGAGCTTTAATTCTACGGAGCTTGCCTCTTTCTTAATTACTTTCTTATAACTTTCCTATGTTATTTAAGTTTTTTTCCGGGATACTTTTCTTTATTTTTACTTTACATCCTTGTTTATCATTCATATTTGCTGATTTTTTTTCATAATCATCATGCTAGACAAGCATAAAGATATTTCTTTATAGCTTGTTTGGTTAATTTTTTCACAACAGTATTAAAGGAGGTTATGTAATGAGCGAGCGTACTGTTTTAAGCACATGTTCCTCTAAAGAAAAAGCATCCAAATATAGTGAAATTGAAAAAGTAATTGAACTATATAGGAGCAAAGAAGGAAGCTTAATCCAAATCCTTCATCTTGCACAGGAAATCTACGGTCATTTGCCACTGGATTTACAGCAATTCATCGCAAATTCTTTAGACATTCCGCTTTCAGAGGTATCAGGGGTAATCACCTTCTATTCCTTCTTTTCTACCAAACCAAGAGGTGAGCATACCATTAGGGTTTGTCTCGGTACCGCCTGCTATGTAAGAGGCGGGAAAAAAGTTATTGAAAGATTATCAGAAATTCTGGGGGTAGGTTTAGGTGAGACAACAAAGGATGGGCGGTTTACCTTTGAAATAGCACGCTGTATCGGAGCTTGCGGTCTTGCTCCGGCAATGATGATTGATAATGTGGTGTATAAGCAGGTCAATGTTAACAAATTAGAATCAATACTGTCTCAATACTAGAAATAACGGAGGTGAGTTTAAAGATGAGCAATACTATTAGCACTATTCTTGATTTGGAGAGGATAAAAAACGATTATCATAAGCATGTCAAGCAATATAAATATCAAGTTTTAATTTGCGGAGGTGCAGGTTGTATATCCTCTAACTGTGCCGATGTAAAAAACTCAGTTATCGACGAAATAAAAAAACATAATTTAGAAAATGATGTTTTGGTATACGAAACCGGTTGTATGGGAATCTGCGCCGTTGGTCCGGTTATGCTTATTCTTCCCGAAAGAACTTTTTATACCCAATTAACTCCTGAAACTGCAGCAAATATTGTAGAAAGCCATTTGCTAGGCGGCCGGATACTCATGGAACAGACCTATTATGACAATTCTTTAAAAAAGCATGTCCCTAAGATTGATGACATTGAATTTTTCAGGGATCAGGTTAAAATAGCTTTGCGAAACTGCGGAATTATTGAACACAAGAATATTTACTCCTACATAGCTCATGATGGCTATTTTGCAGTTTATAAAGCTCTTACTCAAATGACTCCGGAAAAGGTGGTCGAGGAAGTTAAAAAATCAGGTATTAAAGGCCGCGGCGGCGCCGGATTTCCTACCGGTATCAAATGGGAAGCCGGACTAAAGGCTGAAGGCAATAAAAAATGTGTCGTCTGTAATGCTGATGAAGGTGACCCGGGCGCATTTATGGATAGAAGCATTATTGAGGGTGATCCCCATACCATTATTGAAGGTATGATAATCGGCGGCTATGCAATCGGCGCTAATTCAGGATATGTTTATATCAGGGCTGAATATCCCATTGCTGTTGAACGGCTCTCAAAAGCTATTGAAGATGCCCGAAAGCACGGATTATTAGGCTGTAAGCTCTTCGGAACTGATTTCATCTTTGATTTGGAAATAAGAATCGGTGCAGGCGCATTTGTATGCGGAGAAGAAACCGCATTA
>CAYUZC010000322.1:0-2482 GCA_964449525.1 uncultured Ruminiclostridium sp. | reverse complement strand
CTATTGAACAAAAATATGGAACTGAATATGCTACAAGCGCAAATAAATCCTCATTTTGTCTATAATACTTTGCAGTGTCTGGCAACCAAGTCACTTGTCAATAATGACGTTGAGCAGTACGACTTCATTTCATCTTTTGGTCAGATGATGCAGTACGCAATAGATATGTCAAGGGACTTGGTTCCTGTATCCGATGAATTAGATTATGTTAACCGCTATTTCTCATTACAAAAAATGCGGTTTAAGTCCGAGGGAAAGTTGGAAATTATAAATAATAGTGCAAAATGGGCTCGCCTTCCCAAGATGACATTACAGCCACTGGTAGAGAACAGCATTTATCACGGTAATATTCTATCTAAACCTAACGGAAAGGTAACTATTACACTTGAAACCTTATCCAATGTGATGCATATCAATATTATTGATAATGGCAAGAGTATATCTGAAGAAGAATGTCAGAATCAAAAACAAAAATATGAATATTTGCGCCGATGGCTTGTAGACCGATATGGAGAAAATGACTCTGATGCATATTATTTGAATAAAACTCTTACAAATATAAATAGTACTTTAGGTAAAGAACGACCGCATATTGGTTTGGAAAATGTATATATGCGATTGGTTTTAAGGTTTGGCCCTGAATGCTATATGGAGCTTTTGCCTAATGAGCAAGGTGGAACTACAGTTTGTTTAGTGATTCCCTGCCCATAAACAATAGAAAGGTAGGTGTTCTTTTTGAAAGCTTTAATTGTTGATGATGAACGTCACGTTATTGATGCAGTTATGATACTCGTTCCATGGTCAAATCTTGGAATAAGCGATATATATACTGCTGCCTCTATAGAAGAAGCAAAAGAACTGCTAAGGAAGTATACTCCTGAAATTGCATTGATAGATATCATAATAGGCCAAGGTTATGGAATGGAATTAATGGAGTATATCACGCATCAACAATTCCATACCAAGGTGATAACAATTTCAGGACACAGCGATTTTGAATATGTACGCCAAATGCTTCTCAATGGCAGTGTTGATTATCTTCTTAAACCACTGGATAGAGAAATGCTGGTGTCGGCTGTGGAAAAGGCAGTGACTGCTTACAGTTTAGAGCAACAAAATAAAACCTTCCAGCATGATCTTCATCAGCAAGTGAATTATCTTTCGCGGGAACATCATCGCACACTTCTGATGCGCATGTTTACACCTGATACAATGATTGAATCCTATAATACATTATGTAATATTAACCCAGCTATAAAGGCTGTAAGGAATTGTATCGTACTATACTGTGATTTGAACTTTTACAAACGTGATAACTCAGGCTTTTCAGAGACGTTTTCTACGTCTTTCTATGACTTGCGGCGAGGTCTGGAAGCTGATGCTATTGGCACTGCATTGCTTCGCCAGCGTATTCCAAATGAAGTTTTGATTGTTGTATATAATAAACATAAAGACGCTTTTAATCTCATAAGACAGGCTTTAAACAACTTAAATATAATGTATGGCCTTCATTTTGGATACAGTGATACCGAAGATTTCCCTGAAAATATTATGAAAGCATATGATAATGCAAAAGCTGCCTTTTTGAATGTCGATATTACGGTTAAGCCAACTCTGCTTAGCGAATTAAAAAATTCTTCAAATACAGTGCATGTTGTATTTGATAAACAAAAAGAGACTCAGATGTTTTCGGCCTTATTAACATCTGACAAAGATACAATAAATAAAACGGTTATAGAATGGACTCAACGAGTATTACCAAAAACAAATTTGTCCCTTAGTGCTGTAGAAGAAATCTTTAATTATTTTTGGAAGCTTTACGACGAGTGGACAACTTATTTCTCTCAGAGATATAAGAATTTTTCTCATAGTATCTCAGATTCTCAACAGGTTTTGGCTATACTTTTTGACCAAGACCATAGATTTTTACCAGAAGAAATGATTATATTGTTTTCAGATAATCTTTGCCGGCTTGGTCTGGAATTACATCGAGTAAATCGCTCAGATAATGTAAGCCAGAAAGTGGCAGATTACTTAGAGATTAATTACAACCAGCCATTTAGCCAAAAAGAATGTGCAATCATATTTCATATAAACAAGGAGTATCTATGCCGCAAATTTAAAGAGCATTTTGGCGTGGGCATGGTAACATATTTAAACGAAGTCCGTATCAAACATGCAAAAGAGCTTTTGTTGATAACCAACATGAGTATTTACGATATTTCACTTTCTATAGGATATAACAACGAAAAATACTTTTCAAAAATTTTTAAAAGCATTACTTCCATGACTCCCAGTGAATATCGTATTAATCATTTTTACGATAATTAGTGCCTCGTGAATTTACTAATGCATCTTATATTCATTAGTAATCATCCCTCAATACAATAAAACAAAGCTCTAAGCCATATAACTTAGAGCTTTGATAAAATTCGGCGACGACCTATTTTCCCGGGCCGTTACCAGCCAAGTATCGTGGGCA
>CAYUZC010000321.1:0-2482 GCA_964449525.1 uncultured Ruminiclostridium sp. | reverse complement strand
TATGTAGCTCCGGAAAGGCTTGATGTACCTGAGTTTTTGGAGTTTTCTCTAAACACAAATATATCAATGATAACAGTAGATGAAGCACACTGTATATCTCAATGGGGGCAGAATTTCAGGCCAAGTTATTTGAAAATCATAGATTTTATTGAAAAATTGCCTAATAGGCCGGTTATTTCAGGATTTACAGCTACTGCAACAAATGAAGTCATAGAGGATATTATAAATATTTTAAAATTGGATAATCCTTTTGTGTTGGTAACGGGTTTTAATCGTGAAAACCTGTATTTTGAAGTACAAAAGCCAATCGATAAATATCAGGCTGTTATAAAATACCTGAATGACAATCCTAATAAAAGCGGTATCATATATTGTTCTACACGCAAAAATGTCGAAGAAGTGTGTAGTAATCTGGTAGAGGATAATTTTGCTGCAACCCGCTATCATGCCGGATTAACCGAAAATGAGCGGACAAAAAATCAGGACGATTTTATTTTTGATAGAAAAACATTGATGGTAGCAACTAATGCATTTGGGATGGGGATTGATAAAAGCAATGTATCTTTTGTTATTCACTATAATATGCCTAAAAATTTAGAGAGCTATTACCAAGAAGCAGGAAGAGCGGGGCGTGATGGAAACCCCGCAGACTGCATTCTGCTATATGGGGGACAGGATGTTATTACTAATCAATTCTTTATAGATAATTCCAATGACAACAATGATATAGACAGCGAAATATCTGAAAGTATAAAGGAGAAAGATAGAGAGCGCCTAAAGCAAATGACATATTATTGTCATACCTTTGATTGCTTAAGGGAATATATTCTCAAATATTTTGGAGAGAGACCGGAGATTTTTTGCGGTAATTGTAGTAATTGTAATACAAATTTTGAAGAAACCGATATTACTGAAAGTGCCCAAAAGGTTATGTCATGTATTTCAATAGTGAATGAACGCTTTGGTATAAAAATGATTATAGATACCTTAAGGGGAAGTAAGTCAGCGAAAGTATTGAAGGCCGGACTTAATAAAATAGAAACTTATGGAATAATGTCCGGGATACCCGAAAAGACAATTCGTAATATCATCAATTTTTTAGTTTTGAACGATTATTTATCGTTGACTAATTCACAATTTCCTGTTGTAAAGCTTACGCCTAAATCAAAAGAAGTGATGTATAATGGCGAAAAGCTAATTATGAAAATAGTAAAGGAACAGGAAGTCAAGGCAAAGAAAGTAAGAAAAAAAGCAGCAGTTAATGATGAATTGTTTAATAAGCTAAAAGAAACCAGATATAAACTGGCGCAAGAAAAAGGTGTCCCGGCATTTATAATATTTTCAGATGCAACATTAGTGGATATGTGCGCGAAAATGCCTACTAATGAAATTGAGCTTTTAGAGGTATCAGGTGTGGGAAAAATAAAACTAGAAGCGTATGGTAAAGAGTTTCTTGAGGTTATTAACAGTTTCAATATGCATGACAGTTCTCTCTAAAGTAGAAATTAAAATTACGGATTAACTTGTATAATATAAACAAATAAACTGAGAAGATTTTTTAGACCGGGAGATGATAAATATGCAGTATGGCTCCGACCCTGATGCCGTTTATCCTGATGAACTGTTTGGTGATACAATAGAAAACACATATACAACAAGACAAGTTGCCAAAATAATAGGAATACATCCGAACACAGTACGAATGTATGAGGAACTTGAACTAATTTCGAAGCCATTGCGCAAATCAAATGGTTATAGAGTTTTCTCCGATCTTCATATAGAGCAATTCAGATTAGCTCGTACTGCATTTCACATCGAGGTATTACAAAACGGACTCAGGAAGAACATTATTGAGGTCGTAAAATTATCTGCAAATAAGCAATACGATAAAGCGATTGAATTAACACATCTATATATTCGAACCATTCGACAAGAAATTGAAAATGCGAATGAAGCGGTGGAAATTACTAAGGCATTGCTGCAAGGATATTTCCAAACGAGCACAGTTTTCTTTAAACGTAAAGAAGTCTCGGATGCTCTTGGAATTACCATGGACACGCTTCGTAATTGGGAAATGAATGGGCTTCTAAATGTCAAGCGAAAAGAAAACGGTTATCGTGTTTACAGTAATGAGGATATACAAAAACTAAAGATTATCAGATCTCTTCGGTGTGCAAATTACTCGCTTTCTGCAATTCTAAGAATGATGAACGCATTAAAGCTAAATTCTGCAATTAACATTGAGCAAATATTGAATACGCCGGGGGAAAGTGAGGATATTGTTACTGCTTGTGACAAGTTAATCTCATCTTTACATGAAGCAAAAAAGAATGCAAAACAGATAATAGTAATACTTAACAAAATGAAAAACAAAAACATCAACACTCCACTATAACACCAGACTTTTGTCCGGTGTTATTCTTTTTATATCAAATAAAAGGAGAAGTGGATGATGGAGGATGTTATCATAGTTGAACACCTG
>CAYUZC010000320.1:0-2483 GCA_964449525.1 uncultured Ruminiclostridium sp. | reverse complement strand
TGCCCACGATACTTGGCTGGTAACGGCCCGGGAAAATAGGTCGTCGCCGAATTTTTTATTCCTCAATAGCTCAGTTGGTAGAGCATGCGGCTGTTAACCGCAGGGTCGTTGGTTCGAGTCCAACTTGAGGAGCCATAAAAATACGACACACCAAAGGTGTGGCGTATTTTTATTGATTCTTTGGTCGGGTGAGAAATAACCCGGCTAAAAGCCAGTGTTATCTTATAGATAAATCTAATAATATTAAATCAATTTTACTTTTTAAAGCAATATAACATAAGCCGGTGGTTGGCGCCCAAGCGAAGCGAGGAAGTGCCCTTGGGGTATTCGAGTCCAACTTGAGGAGCCATAAAATACGCCACACTTTAGTGTGGTGTATTTTTATTTCTTAGGTCGGGCGAAATAAAGCCGTTCAGTAAGGGGCCCTCTTTTTTCTTATGTTATATTTATATTAAATATTGTATGGCTAACAATTTCCTAAAACCTTATAAATAATAAGTTTCGGCTATAATTGTTATAATTTACCGGAAATTTAGGGTAAATCTATTCTGAACGAGAAAGAATAGGTAAGAAATATGATGAAAAAAGTAAAATTTAATAAAATATTGCGGTTAATGAAATATAATGGTATTATTTTCATAGTGATTTTAATAATTTATAACAAGGAGATAATTACTGATGAAATATTGTTCACATTGTGGAGCGAATATTCTGGACGAAGCGGTTATATGCGTCCATTGTGGGTGTAGTGTCGAAAGACCAGTTCAACCAGTTAAAGATGATACAATGGAAACAGTGGTGAAAGTATTTTTGATTTTAGGTTGCATTTCTATAGGGTGGCTTATTCTGCCATTGGCATGGTGTATTCCTATTACAGTAAGTATATTTAATAAATTTAAATCAGGACAACCCGTTGGAGCTGGATTAAAGATAGCTACGTTATTATTAGTGAATCTTATTGCTGGGATATGTTTGCTCTGTATGGATGATTGACAGAGTGAAAATAAAAACAAAGGAGAATATTATTATGAGGTATTGTACAGGTTGTGGGGCAGAATTAATGGATGAAGCTGTTATGTGCCCAAAGTGCGGAGTTGCGGCAGCAGGAAATATGAGCGCATCATCAGCGCTGCAATTGAAAACAAACAGAGGATTGCTTAAATTTATCCTCTTATCCATGATTACATTTGGTATTTATGGATTGGTTGTTATGTACCACATAAGTGAAGACATCAATACTATAGCCAGTAAATATGATGGAAAGAAAACCATGAATTACTTACTTGTTGTTTTCGTTTTTTCCTGGTTGACCTTGGGTATTGTTCCAATTGTATGGATACATAAGATCTGCGCAAGAATAGGCAATGAGTTAAATCGTAGAGGGATTGGCTTTACTTTTGGCGCAGGGACATTCTGGGGTTGGGGTGTTCTCGGTTCATTAATCGTGGTTGGACCGTTCATTTTTTACCACAAATTCTTAAAAAGCATGAATCTTCTTGCAGCGGATTTTAACACACGTGGTTAATGACGCGTAATAGCAGAAATTATTTAAAGCACTTATGAATCTGATCATAAGTGCTTTTCTTGGTTCTCCCGACATGGGCAGTAACTTGGCGGTGAAAGTCTGCTACAGACTTGGCAGTAGGAACTGTTGTGAACACATTCTTTAACAATATTATTTTGAAAAGATTTTATCACATTGGTATGGAATAGCATTTTTCAATTATCTATTTTATTGTGACTATTTTTCACGCAATTAGAAAAGGCTGATTTTGCAAATCTACAAAATCGGAAAGAGAACAGGAATACGTCCTCATGGAAAGCCGATAAAGCGATTTTAGAGATAACAAGCCGAGAGCAGGGTAAGCCGATAGCGCAAATCCTTGTAAAACTGAAAAGATTCACAACGGGTTGGCTGGGATATTATTCTGTTGCGAACATGAAAAGTCATATTCAGGCAATAAATGACTGTTGTAAAGCTACTAAATATTTGGTAAATTGATAGTATGTCATTATTTTCATTCATTTGTCTATCAGGAAGGAAAACAACATGATAAAAAGAATTTTGGGTAATACGGCAATAATAATAATTGCATCAATGATTTTTGTCTCATGCGCAACAAATATACCAAAGGAAACAGGCTCAGAGATTGCAGAAACAACACCGACTTCTTCTATCAATACCCAATCACCATTGCCCGAAAAAACAGCAACACCAACACCGGTTCCTACTCCAACACCAACACCTACACCCACACCCACACCTGAGCCCAAAGAACCCGTTAAAGTTAAGGCTTTGTATTTAACCGGTGGTATAGCTGCTAAGAATATAGATCATTATATTGATCTCGCAAATAGAACAGAATTGAATTCCCTGGTAATTGATATAAAAGAAAACGGTATAATAAATTATGAATCACAGATACCGTTAGCCCAAGAGCAATCTCTTTATAAAAAAGTATATAATGCAGAAGAATTATTAA
>CAYUZC010000319.1:0-2496 GCA_964449525.1 uncultured Ruminiclostridium sp. | reverse complement strand
GCAATGGCACCCAGACAAACAATAGCAAAATAGGCAACACCCCATTTTGGCATACTTGGGGCCAATATAGCAACTTTATCACCTTTTTTAATACCGACATGTTTCAGCAAAAAAGCATATTGCTTGACTGCCTCAAAAAGTTCCGAATAAGTCATTGGTGTTTTACCGACAACAGATAGAGCAGGTTGTGAGGGAAATTTCTCTACCGAATTGCGAAAAATATTCTGGATGGTGTAAGAACCGATGTCGTCGATGGTTTGCATCTTCATTTCAGGCTTTCTCATAGCATTATATCTCCTTGAGAATTGTTGTAAATTACCACATACATACTAAATGCATGTAAAATTGTTGCTTGTGGCGGATACAATCTCGTATATAACTACTATTATAGATGATATTTGCGTAGTTGTGTATGCTTGTCAACTTTTTAATTGATTTTCTTTTTGGAGGATCTATATATAAGGACAAGCATCATAAAAATAGCTCTAAAACATACTCTCATCCTAAAACATGAGAGGCTTTTTGTTTAAGCTAAGCAATCAATTCGGTAATTTGTTGATAATAAACTTAGCATTATCGTAATCTATTTTTCTCACATAAAAAATATATTCATAATTTATGTTCATATTTTGACCGAATGTACCCACTCTTCCCCTTGAACCACTAGAAAAAGGAGATGGGGACATTCTGTCTATCGTTTTAATTTGATAATCTATATTATTGTTATACAGAGCATCCCTTATTTCACTTTGTTTTTTCATGGAGTATGTGATAAACAATTCTTTCCGGTTAAAGATAGTAATCATTTTTTTAGCCTCCTTTGGGGTTATAAGACTATGCTATTTTTTTTATAATCTACAACCCTATTATAATAAATTTTGATAATAATTCCAATAAATTCATAAAACCAGAGATTTCAAGTATTTGAGAATTCCGATAAGAAAGTTATAATATATTAGAACCAATAGAATTATGAAACATTTGCAACCGACGGTTGCGAGATTTCCAAGGCGAATTGGTAGAGTGCCACCGAGTAATTTTTTATGAGGAGAATGGAAGAAATGAAAAGAGCGTTATTAGTTATTGATGTACAAAATGAGTATTTTACAGGTAAATTGCCTGTTACGTATCCTAGGGACAGTTTAGAAAATATTTTAAAAGTAGCGGAAGCAGCGAATAAGAAAGATATTGATATTGTCATTGTACAACACTCAGCACCGCAAAAAGGATCACCGACATTTGATAAGGGCAGTACGGGATGGGAGTTACATCCAAGAATCAAGACAACCAAATATAGCCATCATGTTGAAAAGAATCTTCCAGGTAGTTTTACAAATACGGATTTAGAGGAATGGTTAAAAGAAAGAAATATTGATACTATCACCATTTGCGGGTATATGGCGCAAATGTGTTGTGATACAACAGCGAGACAAGGATTACATCTTGGCTTTAAAGTAGAATTTTTGTCCGATGCGATTGGAACACTTGATATTTCAAACTATGCGGGCAAAATAACAGCGGAAGAATTACATAAAGCGATAATGATAACACAGGCTATGAGGTTCAGTAAAGTTTTGTCGTCAGAGGAATGGATGAAGATGTTATAATTTAATTTACGGAAACATATAAAGTATCGCGATATGTTAAGAGTGGCTACTTCTTAAGAATATTAGTCAAAAGCGCTTTACATCCTTTTAAGACATCATCATATGTTTGATCAAAGTCTCCTGTATACCAGGGATCAGCGATATCGCGATGTTCTCCGGCAAATTCCAGGAGCCTGGACAATTTATTTAACGGGTCTGCGCCGATAATACGTCTCATATTTGTTACATTTATTTGGTCCATCCCAATTATATAATCGTATTTCTCGTAATCCTGCTTTTCTAGGCGTACAGCATATTTTCCTTCAACTGAAATTCCATATTTCTTTAATTTGTTTCGTGTTCCATAATGAACAGCATTCCCGATTTCCTCAGAGCTTGTAGCCGCTGATGCTATTAAAAAATTATCTTCCAGTCCTCTCTTATTAACCATATCTTTAAATACAAATTCCGCCATGGGTGAGCGGCAAATATTTCCGTGACAAACAAAAAGAACGCGTATCAAAGCACATCTCCTTCAAATCAAAAGTTATCATGTTAACCAAATAAAGTATAGCAACCTCTTGTCCACTTGGCAAATTTTTAGAAATCTATAAAATGTTACGTTAAGTAAAGTAGAGTTATTATATACTACAGATTTATTTGTTAATGAGGAACAGTCCAAACATACAAATCAGTATTCCTGCGATTTTTGTTACAGTGATGGCTTCATGATAAATAAGAGCACCTATAAAAATCAGACAAATTGCAAGTATTGTACCGTGAAATATATGCCCGCTACTGACGGTCCACCCTGCTTTATACATGTAGATTGAACCTGATTCAAGCCCTACGATGGCTATTCCTAAAACAAAGCTACTCCAATTGATGCTTTTGTATTCTTGTATAAGGT
>CAYUZC010000318.1:0-2506 GCA_964449525.1 uncultured Ruminiclostridium sp. | reverse complement strand
AAACGCTCCAATAACAGCACCGGGTATGCTTCCAATGCCTCCGAACACCGCTGCTACAAAGGCTTTTAATCCCGGCATTGCACCCGCAATCGGTGTAACTGTTGTATAGTTTGTAAAGTAGAGTAAAGAACCTATAGCAGCAAGTAATGATCCTATAATAAATGTGAAACTTATTACCGAATTTATTTTTACCCCCATGAGCTGGCTGGTTTCAAAGTCCTTTGACATAGCTCGCATTGCCATGCCGATTTTTGTATATTTAATCAATACAACCAAACCTATCACTAAAATAAGAGTGAGAATAGGTGTGACTACCGTAACTATTTTGGTTGTTGCGGTACCTATTGAAATAGATTCACTAATCCATGGGATTTTAGGATATTGTTTTGCCAAACCGCTTGTTATATACCATGCACAGTTTTGCAGTAAGTACGACACTCCGATAGCACTAATCATAATTGACATTAGCGGTGCTGTACGAAGTGGCTTGTATGCTACGCGTTCTATTGTAAATCCCAACAGTACTGTAATTATGATAGTCAAAGGGATAGATATATACAGGGGCAAGCTGGCAGAAATATATACCATTGCAAATCCTGCAACCATAAAAATATCACCGTGAGCAAAATTTATTAACCTGAGTATTCCATATACCATGGTATACCCTATGGCTATTAACGCGTACTGTCCACCGACCGATATGCCCGCTAAAAGGTACGGCAGATTGGTGTTTAAGAATTCCATCGCGGAACCTCCGTTTTGTAGCCGTTTCAAAAAGATTTGATACCTAAAGGAGCAAATCCTTTCGAGGTAGCTCAAAGTCTTTCGGCTAGAGATAAGGACAAAACATGGGCGGGGGCTTAAACCCCCGCTACATTTTTTCTTTGTATTTTTCCTATTATTTTACACCTTGTATTGCTACAAAGTCCCATGAGCCATCAGCACTGTTAGCACTCTTTATAAATGCTACATCACGGATAGCATCGCCTATGTCATCAAAAGCAATGTCACCGGTTACTCCGGAATATTTAACTCCCCATAGAGTCTCATTGATTTTTTTGGGATCTGAACTTCCGGCGGCTTCTATAGCCTTAACAGCAGTCATATAAGCATCGTAACCCAATGCTGAAACAGCTGCTACTATGTCATCTCCACCGTTGTTCTTTAATTTATCGGGATTATCATTAAGCCACTTTTTAAAATCAACTACAAATTTTGAGCCTGCTGCTGAGTCATCGCCTTCATCAAAGAAGGTTGATACGAAAACTTTGCAATCGGAACCCTTTGCAGCATTCAGAATAACTGAGCTATCCCATGTATCACCGGCCAATAGAGGAATCTTCACGCCTTGCGAAACAGCCTGCCCGATAATTAGAGAAGCAGCCTCTGTGGACGTTGGAGCAAATATAACATCAGCCTTGTCATTAACTGCAGTAGTCAGGTATGCAGTAAAATCACTGTTACCTTCCTGGAATGTTTCCTCAATAACAGTGCCACCAAGAGATTCGAAAGCTACCTTAAAGTAGTTTCCGAGACCTACTGAATAGTCATCACCGAGTTTTGTTAGTATGTAGGCTTTCTTTGCTTTGAATTCATCAACAGCAAAATTTGCAAGAACTGTGCCCTGGAACGGATCAAGATAACAAATACGGAAATAGTGTGTGTTTCCTTCTGTTACCTGTGGGTTTGTACAAGAAACACCGATTACAGGAATTCCGGCATTTCCAAAAACGTCACTTGCCGCTATTGAAACACCTGAGCCATAAGAACCAAGAACAATAGAACTTTTTGCGCTAACCAAAGTTGCAGCCGCCGATGGGCCCTTGTCATTGGAAGATTCGTTATCGACGATTTCAAGCTTTATATCATATTTCTTCCCGCCGATTTCTACCGAGTTCAGAACAGAATTAGCATATTCTATCCCGAGAACTTCCTGCTTTCCGCCGGCTCCATTATCACCGGAAGAAGGCTCGTAAACACCAATTTTGATTACGTTTCCAGCCGTGCCATTGCCGCAGCCCGAAAAAATCATGATTACCATACAGATGGTTAGTACAATTGTTATTGCTCTCTTCATTCCTAGATTTCCTCCTCTAATTCATACTTACTCGCTTCATAAAAACCATAATAGAAGCATGTTTTATTGTAATTGTACCCTATTTTGTCTTTAAGTACAAACCTTCTTTTTATGATTTTTTATACATAATAAACAAACAAATAGTTAAGGGTTTAAAGTGATAATTTTTGTGGCTACACTATCACAAAATGCACCGTCATGCTCCACAAACAAGATAGTTGGCTTATATGACAACAGTAATTCTTCAATTTGCATCCTGGAAAGAACATCAATAAAATTAAGCGGTTCGTCCCATACGTGTAAATGCGGCTTTTGGCAAAGGCTTTTGGCAATTAGTACTTTTTTCTTCTGGCCTTCACTAAATTCAGATATATCCTTTTCGAACTGCACTCTTGAGAAATCCAGCTTACGCAGTATTGCTTTAAAAAG
>CAYUZC010000317.1:1767-2507 GCA_964449525.1 uncultured Ruminiclostridium sp. | reverse complement strand
AGAAAGATACATTGTATCAAGGGAACATGTGACCGTCTTTTCAGGTTATTTTTACCATCAAGGCCATTCGTGGAAACATATCCACTTGTGCAATCAAACGGTTATGCCTTAACCTGATACTGAATCTTTATATTCTTTCCCTTGCTTTCCCCGCTCTGTACCAATTGTCCGGATTTTTTGTCATACCAGTAATATCCTGACCATGCCCATGAAAACATCGTTAATACAAATTTTATTTTTACACATGAGTAGGATACATCTCCAATTGACACATCCTCTTCACCTATTTTCTTCGCAGCAAATTCACCAAGACCCATAGCACCGCGATTATCCCCGGTACCGATAGAGTAGAATAGTATCTCATCCAGACTAGACTGAATAAAGGCCGGCATTGCAAGATCCATCTGCTGATACCACAGACCATCACCAACCTTAAGTTTCTTATCCTGACGCTTTCCTTTAAAGGTGCCGGTCATGTGAATGAAATTATTTTCCTTGACTGCATTAATGTCTGTATTATCCTGTTTCCTGTGGTAATGCCATTCTAATACGGACAGGTTGGTGTCAAGCGTAAAAATTTCCTTAGACCATTCCAGCCCATCATGAGTAACCGTATGTATAATCTTCTTTTCTGCTACATATCCGGAAACATCAACCTGACGGGTAATCTTCTTATCTGAACTTTCATAGCTGATTGTCTTGACATCATCGTGGTATGTGTATCCAGGGATATCATAAAA
>CAYUZC010000317.1:0-1757 GCA_964449525.1 uncultured Ruminiclostridium sp. | reverse complement strand
ATACCTTGTCAATGAACTGCATGTTGGAAATATTCTCTGCAGGATTCTTTTCCAAGAGAATCAGGTCAGCCTCCATACCAGGCTTAACCATTCCTTTCCTTTCGGCAACACCAAGATGTTCAGCACCATTTTTAGTTGCCAGCATAATAGCCTGCATAGGGGTAAGCCCGGCTTCAACGTAGTAAGCCAATTCCTTATGCTCTACATCTCCGCCCAACATCTCAAGCATATTGTCCGTTCCCATGGCAATCGGGATCCCGGCATCGAAAAGCACCTTCAGATTATGGATACTATTGACCAGACGCATAGGTTCTTTCTCGTAGGTCATAGCATTAACAGTCGGCACAAAATGAGCACCGCTTTCTTTCCAAAGTCTGATGATATCATCATCCGATTCTATCTGCTCGTCAAGAATACCATGCTCAATACCATATATTCCAGCCTCAAGAAGTTCTCTCACATCCTCTTTATAGAATGCATGAGCTGTTGTAAGCATGCCCTTTTCCTTACCCTCACTGATAATCTGTTTCATTAAAGCCTTATCGAGTTTTTTTATCTGAAGCTCCTCATCAAAATACCAGTAATCACCACCCTGATAAGTGAATTTAAGGAAATCAACTCCTGATGCCTTTAACTCATCTATGCCGGCACTGACTTCCTCCGATGTTGAAACTTCAAGTGCCATCTCTTTTCTGATCCATGTGTTATTTCCACCCAGGGTATTCGCAGGATGACCCTCAGGAGATGTGAAATTAGGCCCCACCACCAACAGTTCCGGACCGATGATTTTTCCTGATTTAATCTGATCACGCAACTTATAAATAAAGTGTTTTGGAGCACAGAGGTCCTTGATTGTTGTAATACCATAGGGCAGAACACGCTCCAAGAATATTGTCGGAATCTGTTCTTCTAAAAATCTGTCACTATCCTTATCACTGCGATTATTCAATCCCTGAATATGAATATGGCAGTCAATTAATCCGGGCATCAGTGTTTTTCCGGTACCATCAATAATCTTGACATGCTTAATTTCCAGAGTTTTATCGGTCACTTCTTTAATAATTCCATCCTTAATATAAACATTCTGATGAAACAGTTCACTGCCATCCCCGGAAATTACATGCACATTCTTAATAATATACTCGTTTTCTTTGTTCTTTTTTTGGCGATTAAGATATTTGACCGATATGAAGATAACAATGGACGCCCCTATTGTCATCTGTATAAATCCAATCAAAGAGATCCCAAATATATTTGGCATACTCATATCCTCCGTTTATTATTTCTTACCGCCAAAAATCATTTGAAAATACTTGTCAAATGTTTTCTTAGGCGGAATAGCGATTCCCTGTTCTTTATCTGCCAGGATAATTAGTGTGTCTCCTGGCTGAATATTAAATATTTCTCGGGCTTCCTTTGGAATAACTATTTGACCTTTTGTTCCAACAGTAGCGGTCCATGCATATCTTCCAGTCGATTTTTCCATAATAGCAACCTCTCTTTACTTGTTATACAAATCATACTATTCATACCCCCATTTGCCAATAAAAACCACCTGCCATTTATTGGCAGATGGATTACTCAGTAAACAAGACAAATAATAAATTTTATATTCGTATTACGATTATGTACAGATAGCTTTAGTGAATAATGGAGTAAAGGCATGTTCGAGTGTTTTTATAGGATTTATCCGCTGAAAGCACAAAACAAAAGGATTTGAAAACTCAAATCCTTTTGCATTAGGATGGTCGAGGTGA
>CAYUZC010000316.1:1777-2518 GCA_964449525.1 uncultured Ruminiclostridium sp. | reverse complement strand
TGCTTGTTCTCAAAAATCCTCATTATTCTTTCTTTTGATGTAAGTAACATATATACCACCTTTATTCACATTAATATGATTATGCATTATTTCACACAATCATACAACAATAAATAGGTATTTACTCATATTCACTTTGATGGAGCTGGAGCTTTCACGATTATTATCTCCAAAACCTCATCATGCTTGTTACCTACATTCATAAGTGTGTCTTTCGGTATTTTTAGAAGTGTTCCTTTTTCGTATGTTTTAATCTGCTGGTCTGCTAACCCGATGCTTAAAATCCCTCTTATAACAGTCATATATACATTAGAATTAGAAAAGTGCTCAGGCAGGCCCTCTTCTTTGTTAAATACCATGTGTAGATAGTGAACATTTTCATCGAAAATGACTTTCTTCACAGCCTTTTTATCGCCTTTTGATAATTTATATATTTGTTCAACCATATGGTGTACCTCCTGATTATTAAAATATATTTTATGTTTTCCTTTTTCTATAATATCATACCGAAATAGGCATAGTAAGTTACAATCATAGAAAAGAACTGTTTTATGCGTCTTGCTTTTCATAGTGAATAGCGTTTTTGGGACAGACCTGTTGACAGTTTGTGCATTGATGGCATAACGCAGTATTTATTGTGGCTTTATTATCTTGGGTAGACACAATAATTGCATGAGAGGGACAGGCTTTTTCACATAGCTTGCATCCGATACAGGCATCCTTATTTACTTTTTCAGAGAA
>CAYUZC010000316.1:0-1767 GCA_964449525.1 uncultured Ruminiclostridium sp. | reverse complement strand
TTGTGAAATACTTCCGGTTTATATCTGAGTGTGACAAGTACCGATATGACCAGCCAGAACGGTAGAATCGGCAGGTTAATATGCAGCAGCCTTTTGGAAATCAGCATAACCGCTATGCTGATAACCAAGGTTATCCATGCGAAATAGCCATTTTTTAGCCAACGAGGAGTTTTCACGGTTTGAAGCTTCAATTCTTTTGAAAGCCATTCAACAGGAATCATGAGTGTATTCATTGGGCAAATATAACCACAATAAAATCTACCGAAGATAAGAGCGGCAAAAAGACTAACAATAAATAGAGCGAGCCACAGCATTATATTTTCGTTTACCAGTAGAAACAAAAAGAGTGCCAGAAAAAGTATGCGGATGCTATTTATGATATATTTCATTATTACTTCACCTCCAATTGATACATCCTTATTATAATGATAGAATAAGCATAAAAGGTGTTACCGATGTAACACTTTGGGGTAGATATGAAAGAATTTTCAGAATTAATGGGACAGATTGATCTTATAAAATCAATAAATCCTCAGCAAATTGAGGAATATTTGGCTGAAGGAAGCTTTAAAAGAGCTGAGTATGGGAAAAACAGTATAGTTCATTTCGTTGGGGAAGTATGCTCAAAGCTTGAGGTAATTCTTATAGGGAAAGTAGTTATTGAGCGCATTGATGAGGCAGGCAATCTTATGACGATAGCGGAGTTTTTCAGAGGTGATGTTCTGGGTGGTAATCTTATGTTTTCAAAAAATCCGTATTACCCGATGACCGTCACGGCCAAAGAAACAACATTGATTTTGGAGATAAATAAGGATAGATTATTTTGTTTATTTTCGGATAACCATGAGTTTCTTAAGAGCTACCTTGAGTATGTTTCAGACCATGCGGCAATACTTGGAGACAGAATCAAACACTATGTCAACAGGACAATCCGGGAAAGCATAATAAGTTATATGGATTATGAACATAAAAAACAGGATTCTACTATAATAAGGCTTGATATTACCAAAAAAGCGTTAGCCGAAAGAATCGGTGTTCAAAGAACGTCGTTATCCAGAGAGCTTGCTAAAATGCGGGATGAGGGGTTGATAGAATTCGACTCTAACTCTATTAAACTGTTACCCGCTTTTTTCTTATAAACAATAATTAAATAAAAAAGTGTGAGCGGTACGCATATCTGATAAACAATGCGTTGGAAGTATCTAAAATAATACACCTCTTATAACCTATAAATCCGAAAATGTGAAAACGGATTAATCAAAACGAACAAAAAATTCGAAAATAACCACATTATTCTATTAAATGTTCACATAATTCCATTCTTAAAATATTCATCGATAGTTACAATAGGTATTATGATAAGTAATATTCTAGCGATATAAAATCAACCAGCTACATTCTATTAATCCAGCAGCGAACTAACATAAGTGTTATATTACAATTTTTTAAACTTAAACATCATAAGATTGCTTGGGTTGCTTTGACTATGATCAAAGTTGAATCATTTACTTGACTGCCCTAAAACGAAGGAGGATATGCTATGAAAAAGATATTCATCATTTTGTTTTCAGTATTTATTTTTATGACTTTATTTACGTTTACATCCTTTGCAGATAATCCGGTAGTACAAACTATTTTTACTGCCGATCCGGCACCAATGGTATATAACAACACCTTAACTTAATAAGAATCATCCTTTACTTTCACATTAGACAACAGTGCATAACAACATAGTTAACCGTTACAAATCTGAGGGGGAATCTATTG
>CAYUZC010000315.1:0-2532 GCA_964449525.1 uncultured Ruminiclostridium sp. | reverse complement strand
CTTATGCCAATTAACATCCTCCATGTATATACAGAAGAGGACTTCATTTATTCCGTTGTCTTTAACAAACTCAACAATGTTTTTTCCTGTCAAATTTATGCTGTAGAATCTAGAGTCTACCACATAAATCTCTTCATAGTGAGGCACTAAAAAAGGTACTAACATGTTACCAAAGGAGTCTTTTACAACCATAATTTTTTTTCCGTTTTGATTATCTGTCTTTACTTTACTCCAGGTTGCTCCGCCTGAGCTGATAAAAGTCAGATATTTTTTACTGATATCATCCATATATTTTAGGTCAATTATATCAGCCACGGTACCCTCATTGCCTTTATAAATGGTAAACTCATGATTATTTAATGGCTTATAGGCAACAATATTATCCGGGTTCTCTTCAAGGCTTTTATCCAAGGTTTTGGTATATGAGCTTCCTAAAAAATCTCCCATATCTATTTTTTCAAATTCATCAAGAGTAAGTGGAGTTTCCCCCTTGCTATTTATGAATTCGCTGTATCCGTAATAAGCCCCCAGCGCAGTCCAGTGATGGTCTGTTTTAAAGTAAATGTACTCATCCTTATGCTTGTTCAAAGCATCAAAGACATCAACAGTAAAAACACTGTTATCAAGCTTAGTTTTCATAAATCCAAGAGCATCGTTCTGAGAATCTGTTATGCCCTTGTACTTCTTTAACTGCATAAACTCTCCATTTGTAGGAGGAATCATAGAATATATCTTTACTTCTTCGCCCAATTTATCACTGTATTTATTTAGTATTTGGGCATAGTATTCAAAGCTTTCCTTATTAAATTTAAAGAGCTGGACAGCTTTTCCGTCCACAACCATCCAATATCCTACATTAGGTCCATCGCCATAATCCTTTTCAGGTTCAGGAGTAGGGGTGGGAGTATTAGTTTCGGAATTATTAGCAGGAGGATCGGGTTGTTCGGAGGTATCCGGATCATCCGGTCCGGTTGTTGACGTAGGTACTGCATCATTATTATATTCCGACTCAGTGGGAGGTAATTGTACATCCTCAACGGCTGTTACAATGCTTATATCAGGCCCTAAAAAAGCCATCATTTTATTTACATCTTTACTTATCTTCACCAGATTGTCTCTGAAAATAAAGGTATCACTGTAATATTCCTCAAAATCTCTTTGGTAGTTTCCTATAGCCACTTCTGATATAGAGAATTGTGGAATAGTTTTAAGAGCCCTGTTCTCGAGAGTAGAAACAGTGGGTTTATTCGAGTTGAATATATTTATCAAACCCAACAGGGTAATAAACATCAAGAAAAACATTACATCAATTTTTAGCTTTTTCACAGCAGTACCTCCTAAATTCAATGATTGTGACAGTTTAAAACTTGAAATACATAAATGGGCTATAGGATTGTCCAACGAGGAAAATTATCGATAGAACAAGAACTGCAATATTGAAAACTGGCAATCCGAATGCTTCAATGAATCTTGATACCTTTCCCCCTTCTCCTTCACCCTTTAATTTTTTATAAATTCCGCTTATCACAGGTGTGCAACCAATAAGCGATATTATCAAAAATACAGCATCATTCCAAAAATGTATGCTTAACTCAGGACTGGAGATTGCAACAGCACCGGGACTGAACATTATTCTTAAAAATTCAAATGCCTGTCCTATATCGTTGTGATAGAAAAACACCCACCCTATCAAAACGGCAACCCACAGGTAGAGTCTTGAGAATATTCCGGGAAGCTTCTCAAAAAGTTTGAGCAAAAATACTTTTTCTATTACCAACAGCACAAAATAATACAGCCCCCAAATTACAAAATTCCAATCGGCACCATGCCATAAGCCTGTAAGTGCCCAGACTATAAACAGATTAACTGTTCTGTGCTTTTTGTTTCCCCCAAGTGGTATGTAAACATAGTCTTTAAAAAAACTACCCAGTGAAATATGCCATCTACGCCAGAACTCACTTGCTGACTTTGATATATACGGATAATCGAAATTCTCCTTATACTTAAATCCAAACATGCTACCAAGACCTATCGCCATATCAGAATATCCTGAAAAATCGAAGTATAACTGCAGAGCAAACATTAATATTCCAAACCAGGCTCCAAGTAAAGGAAGTCTCGTATAATCGGTACCCAGAAAGGACTCCGCCGCTTTTCCGGCAGTTCCGGCTAATATAACCTTCTTTCCTAAGCCAATTATAAAGCGACTGACTCCATAATTAAAATCCTTGAAAGTTTCTACCCTGTTATCAATTGCCTCGGAAATATCCTTATATCGTGTAATAGGGCCCGCCATTATCTGGTGGAATAAAGATACATATAAAAGAAGCTTAAACGGAGATTTTTGTGCTTCTGTTTTCCCTTTGTATACATCAACTATATATGAAATAATTTTGAAAGTATAAAATGAAATTCCTATAGGCAAACCGATTTCCGGCATATGAATATTTGTGCCTAAGACATTATTAATATTTTCAAATAAAAAACCTGAGTACTTAAAAAATCCAATAATCAGTAGATTGCCGGCAATTG
>CAYUZC010000314.1:0-2548 GCA_964449525.1 uncultured Ruminiclostridium sp. | reverse complement strand
ACAGCCTATAAATAATCAGATTACATTTAACGTAGAAGCTTCGGGCAAACCTGTAACAAACCTTCCTGAGACAACATTAAGGATTCGTTATGTCCCCAAATGGGAAAGCTCAGGAATTACCGTCTGCAATGAAGCGGGTGAACTGATAAAGGACACTATATATGACGGCGAGTTCCTCCGCTTTACTGCAAAGACAACGGGCACCTATACCATAAGCGAAAAATCACAACCTAATGACCCGCAGACCGGTGTATCACCGATACTGCCATTATCCGTCGGCATAGCTTATATTCTTGTCCCGGGAGGAATCACGCTTTTTAAGAGGAAGAGCCATGGATAGAAAACAAATTCGGCTGCGACAATATATTGCACTGATTCTTACAATAATTCTATCCTCTGCATTATTTATGTCTCTTTACCGCTTTAACAACAAGCACACACATAAATCAAACCAAGCTATTAACGGGGTACTCTATGTCTCAGAAGAGGATTGGACAACAACCCCCATTCGATATCTCCGTGACGGCTGGAAATACTATACGGACCGCCTTCTAACACCGGAAACATTGAAGCTGCAGGGGGATACTTATCAGTATTTATCCATCGGAGAGAAATCTAACTTTGCTATGGGAGACCTACGACGTTCACCTCACGGCAGTGCCAGCTACGCTATGACACTATATCTTCCGGATGAAGAGCATAGCTATACTATCGAGCTCCCGGAAATCTATTCGTCCTACCGATTTTATGTCGATAACAAATTAAGACTGCAAATGGGTACTCCTGACCCTAAAGCATACCAAGATCGAATGGGTTGTCGAGCTACTTCATTCGAGGCCTCTGGTAAGGTAACACTTCTGCTGGCTGTCACCGACCAATCATGGATTTACAGCGGTCTTATTTATGCACCTGCCTTTGGCGAGCCATTCAACGTCAATTCCAGCCGAGCAATACGGATGTTCCTTAGCCTGATTGTAGGCACAGTATCGATTATGCTTGCCATTTTAGCATTCTTTCTCGTAATCCGCACACGTAATCGTATAAAAAATATATGGGTTTTCTTCCTTTTATGCCTCGCAACCACGGTGTTTTCCTCTTATTCGGTGGTGCATGGCATCATTCCATTGCCGATTCAGCCTTGGTATTCAATCGAGCTGGTCAGTGGATATTTGGTTACGCTGTTTGTGATTATTTTACACAATAGCACTTGTGACACTAAGCGCATTATGTGGCTTATCAGTGTTTCAATATCAGGCGTAGTCTGCGTAATAGCTCTGCTTTACGGAATAAATGCCGCAAGTCTTACTCAGCCTGTAATGATTTTCTATTCAAGATTGGTATTTGGATTTAAAGTGCTTACCGCCGCTTATTTGCTTTTTACATCCGCCATTGCGGTACGCCGAAAAATAGAGAAAGCAACCGTGCTTTTCTACGCTGATATTTTTTATGCATGCGCATTTGTATGGGATCGTATTTTACCGAATTATGAGCCCAGAATCGGCGGATGGTTTCAAGAATGGGGTAGTTTAAGCCTTGTACTCGGAGCGGGCATGTTGCTGTGGTACGATGTGTTTATGGGATACCTACACAGCTTTGTTTACTCTCAGGAACAGCGGCAAATGAAACGCCAGCTCACCATGCAGGTGGAGCACTTACGCCAGATGAACCAAAAAGTTGACGAAAGCAACAAGCTACGCCATGACTTCCGCCATCACCTACGCACATTAATTACGCTTTCCGAGGAAGGACGCAAAGAAGAACTGGAAAATTATATACGTGGCATTACTGAGATTAACGAAGGAACACGGCTCGGCCGTTTGACAGACAACATTGAGTTGGATGCTCTGGTCCATTATTACAACAGCCTTGCGCAGTCATGCGGGATTAAGTTTCGTGCCCGGCTCCAGCTTCCCGCTGAACTGAATTTTCCTATTGTTGATCTTTGTGGACTTATTGGGAACCTTCTGGAAAATGCGGTGGAAGCATGCCAACGCCAGAAAACCGGAGACAAGACTATTTTTATTGCCGGCCGTCTACAGGATCATCAACTGGAATTTGTTGTGGATAACAGCTTTGACAGTGAGCTCAAAATTATAGACAATAAATATGTATCGTCAAAACGTAACGATTTCGGCCTTGGTATTGCCTCCATTATGGAAGCTGTTGAGCGAAATAGCGGTATAATAAACCTGTATGCAGACAACAAAGGCTTCCACGCAGAGGTGTCCTTACCGCTTAAGCCTGCGAATAGTATTGCTTCGAATGCATAGCTGTTCATATCGGTGCATAATAAGCTCTGACCGAAAAACAAACAGCTCAAACAATTATAATCAGTGCTATAAAGGCCACCAATGAAAGAATAATACTTATTGATAGTGTATTTAAAATAAACTGCTTATTTTTCTCTTCCTTTTCATCCATATAAATTGGTATAACAAACGGAGGAGGCAACAGGAACATTGTATATAGAGCTATTTTAAATGTATTGTCTAAATTAAGGATTCTATCGATAACATGAAGGGCGACATTACCCTTGCCCGCGAATCCT
>CAYUZC010000313.1:1579-2558 GCA_964449525.1 uncultured Ruminiclostridium sp. | reverse complement strand
TTCACTGTCATTACAAACATAAATGGATGCAGGTTCACAATGCTCGGCATAAAAACCGATAAACTCGATAACCTTTTCATTATTGAGTGCCACAAGCTTTTCATAGCTTTCGTTGCTCATAAGCTTTTTCAATATCGCTTCGTATTTCATATTCATATTGTCTCCTTTGCAATCTAAGTTTATTGATATCAAGTAATAATTACAGAAGCTACCGCAATTTTCCAAGCTCCCATAATATTTAATATATTATATATTTCCTTCTTGAATAAGTCAATGAATGATCCATTAATAACCATGAAAAAAGAAGTAATGCCACTGCAATTTTTGAGACTATTTGGCAATCTTACCGACAAATGCAGCATTTTAGCATAGTGAAACTAAGTAAAGCTTTTACTCTTTGATTTTTTTTGCCAGTTCCGGAAATGGCTGCAGGCTGCGTTTTAGGATACCCTGCATACAGGCGATAGTCAGGCCATAGTTCAGAAATGGAACCTGCTGATCCACCGCACATTTCATCCGGTACTGCACTTCCCTTTCATTGAGCATGCAGCCGCCACAGTGCAGCACGACCTTATAGGGAGAAAGATCATCCGGGAATTCTGTTCCGGAACAGGTATCAATTGTGATATGATTTCCGGTAAACTTTCTGAGCCAATTAGGAATCTTGACCGTACCAATATCATTGCACTGGCGGTGGTGTGTGCAGCCTTCCGCGATCAGGACACGGTTGCCGTTCTGCAGATGCTGAAGCGCAGAAACGCCATCCACCGCGGTTTCCAGGAAGCCCTTATATCGAGCCATCAGAATTGAAAAGGACGTAAGCGGGATATTTTCCGGCACGATTTCCGATACAATTTTGAACACCTGGCTGTCTGTAACGACCATTCTGACATCGTTTCCAATTTTGTCGAGAACACCGGCAAGTTCTGTTTCTTTGACAACGATACTGAAAGCGTTTGCGTCCAGGATATCCCGAATC
>CAYUZC010000313.1:0-1531 GCA_964449525.1 uncultured Ruminiclostridium sp. | reverse complement strand
TTGCGGCAGGATCATCCGACCCTTCGGTGCAGACTCGTCAATCGGGGTTACCAGTACCACAAGATCACCTTGGTTCAGCAGATCAGCAACCAATTTCTGTTCGCTGTCCTTTGGGGCAAGTGTGCCCAATTTTTCTTTTAACTCATTAATACCGGTACCGGTTTTGGCACTAACATAAAAAATATCCGTATTCTGACGCGTTTCCGATAACTGATCGACCTTGTTATAAGCTACAAGGTACGGGAGCTGTTTTTCACGGAAAATTTGAATGAGTTCCTGATCCAGTTCAGTCAGACCCTCCACTGCGTCTATGACCAGAACCGCAATATCTGCCTTGTTTAGGATGCGTTTCGTGCGCTGTACACGCAAGGAACCAAGCTCCTGCTCGTCGTCGTCAAAGCCCGGAGTATCGATAATGACCACGGGCCCTAACGGGAGCAATTCCATCGATTTTGTCACGGGATCAGTCGTGGTCCCTTTTTTTTCTGAGACCACTGACAGGTCTTGCCCTGTCACCGCATTGACAATGCTCGATTTTCCTGCATTCCGGCGGCCAAAAAAGCCAATATGAATCCGATTTGCACTTGGTGTGTCATTCAATCCCATAAGAATCCTCCTTATAAAGCAGTTTTATAATCGCCTCGCCCAACCACCATTTGATAACCAATCTCCTCCACAATCCGCTTTAATGCGGCAAGGTTCGAAGCTGCATCCTGTTCCAGGCCAGGTTTTTTGTCATAGAGTAAATAATTTTTTCTGACAGCCCGAGGAGATAGATTGGGCATGATGACATTCACCCCTGCCAGAATTGCTTTCTGCCGTCCATATTCCGTGCCGCAGTCCAGTGCTGTTGTTGCAGGGAGCAGTACATCCGGCTGCATGATTCTACACAAACTGAGCAGAAAAAAAGTCAGTTCATTGCTGCCATCCGGAAAATCACGGAATGGAGTATCATGGTGTGGGCGAAATGGACCAATGCCAATCATATGCGGTTGAAAATCCGCGATGAACTGCATATCCTCCGCTATGTTCTCCACGGTCTGAAAGGGTGAACCCACCATCATACCGCAGCCCGTCTGGAACCCGATTTCCTTCAGTTGCCACAGGCAATTCATCCGGTGATCGAAAGACATAGACTGCGGGTGCAGTTTCTCATAATGCAGCTTGGTGGCTGTCTCGTGCCGCAGCAAGTATCGATCCGCGCCTGCGTCAAACATGGACTTGAATGACTCCCGGCTACGCTCGCCCAGGGAAAGTGTCACGGCGACATCCGAAAATGTTTTTTTAATACTGTGCACCAGCTCGCAGACCCGTTCATCTGTGTAGTAGGGATCCTCTCCCCCCTGCAGAACGAAGGTTCGATAGCCCATAGCATAGCCGTCCTGGCAGCAGCCCAGAATCTGCTCTTTTGTTAGACGGTATCGGATGGTACTTTTGGCTGAGCATCTCAGCCCGCAATAATAGCAATCATTTCTGCAGTAATTGGTAAATTCAATAATTCCGCGAAAATAGATAGCTTTCCCAAACTGTT
>CAYUZC010000312.1:0-2578 GCA_964449525.1 uncultured Ruminiclostridium sp. | reverse complement strand
CTTTTTTTTACATTTCTTCTGTGTTATTATATATGCAGCTTATTACTCAATTGGGGGACATTATGAAAGTAACAGCTGTTAAAACGAGATTAATAGAGGCTAATCAATATGCTTTAACTGAATTTTTGTCCGAGTCTTTATATAGTCTTAATGAAAACAGCATTGTCGCAATAAGCTCCAAGGTCGTTTCTCTATGTGAAGGTAATGTTTTGCCATTAAATGATTTATCAAAGGATCGACTTATAGAAAGTGAAGCCGATATTTTCATCCCAAAGAAATACAGTAAATACGGTGTATATTTAACCGTTAAAAACGGTTTATTGGTGCCATCTGCAGGTATAGATGAATCTAACACTAATGGCTATTATGTAATGTGGCCAAAATATCCGCAAAAATCAGCCAATTACTGTTGGGAGTTTTTAAGAGAAAAGTTTAGTCTAAAAAATATCGGTGTTATTATAACCGATAGCACTACTTCCCCTCTTAAATGGGGCGTTACCGGAAAAGCCATAGCTCATTGTGGATTTATCAGCGTTAATTCAAAAATAGGCGAAAAAGACCTCTTTAATAAAACCCTGAGACAAACCCGAATTAATGTTGCAGATGGGTTAGCTGCCTCGGCGGTTTTGTGCATGGGAGAATCAGTCGAGCAAAAACCTGTTGCAATAATTGAAGATGTACCTTTTGTAGAATTTCAGAATCATATCCCCACCTCAGCGGAGCTTAAAGCACTAAGAATAGAAATTAAGGATGATTTATATGCTCCGTTACTGGAACGGGCTCCATGGACTGATTAAAATCATTGTCTGGCCCCTTTTTTTGCCAGTATGTCTGCCCTTTCATTAAGCTCTACCCCTGTGTGGCTTTCGACCTTATACCAGATTATTGATATCTTGCAGTTATCAATATATTCCTTATAGGCTTGTGTCATAGGAGTATTTGTGCGAAATTTGCCCGTTGCCCACTTCTCAATATTCTGAAAATCATAGAAAATACTAATCTCATCCACATTTTCTTTTTTACACCATTCCAGAACCTCTATTACAGCCTGAATTTCTCCTCCTACCTGTCTTGAGTTAAAGGCTTCAGGAGTATCCAACTTTCCGGATAATTCAGCTACAATGCTTCCTTCTTTTAAAATTACTGCACCATAGCCTGTACATCCTTCTATAAAAGATCCATCGACATAAGCATAGTAAAGAGTCGAAACTACTATTTCCGGCACATTAGATTTCTGTTTATTTGAATTTTTCTTCTCAGAACTGCTTTTATCTTTTAGTTTCTCTGACCCACCCAGAATACCTATAATACGTGTGAATTGTTCTTCCGGTAAATCCGAGTCTTTCCTGTAATTATGAGTTTGTCTTTTAGGGCTGTAATCTATAATTAGCTTGCCAAGAACCTTGTCATTCTCACTGACTTTTATTTTTAATAGATAATCTCTGATGAGAGCTATTTCAGGCTCTAATCCAGAGCTTAATAAAATAGGCTCCACCGAATTATATATAGAAACAAGTTCTTCTTCGCAAATATAAGACATATATTAAGTCTTCTCCTAACTGATTATTTATAGATATTTTAACAGAACATCGTGGTTAAGGCTATATAACAAGGCATCTTCCCGGGTAATATAGCCTTTTTTATACAACTCATTTATATCATAATCCATACTTTGCATGCCAAAATTCTTGCCACTATGTATTACAGAGTCAATCTGGTAAGTTTTATTTTCCCTGATAAGGTTCTGTATAGCATTATTGGAGCACATAATCTCAAAAGCCGCTACTCTTCCCTTTTTTTGTGATGGAAGCAACTGTTGAGAAACTACAGCCTTTAGAACTGTTGAAAGCTGTATACGAATCTGATGCTGTTGATTAGGTGGGAATACATCTATTATCCTGTCAATTGTCTTTGACGCCCCTAAGGTATGAAGAGTTGAGAGAACCAAATGTCCGGTTTCAGCAGCAGTCATAGCAATTGAAATTGTTTCTAGGTCCCTCATCTCACCAACAAGAATTACATCGGGGGATTCTCTCAAGGCCGCTCTTAGTGCCCGCGCATAGCTTTTAGTATCCTGGCCTATCTCTCTTTGGTTAACAACACTCATTTTATGTTGATGAAGATATTCTATCGGTTCTTCAAGGGTGAGGATATGGCATTTTTTTGTGCTGTTAATTAAATCTATAATACACGAAAGGGTTGTTGATTTACCGCTTCCTGTAGGCCCTGTTACCAATACAAGACCTTTATTAAGCTTATGCATTTCTAAAACACTATCAGGTATTAATAAATCCTTCGGATTTGGCAATTCAGTAAAAACAAGACGAATGGCAGCTGCTAACGACCCTCTCTGGATAAAGGTATTTACCCGGAATCTTCCCATTTTGCTCACTGAAAGTGAAAAATCCTTATCCCCAACAGCTAAAAAAGAATTAAAGGTTTCATCATTGGGAAAAAGCTCCCGGACAAGCCTTTTTGTATCTTCGGGCATTAGTTTCTTTTCTCCGGCATACTCCAATTCTCCTCTGACCTTTAATACCGGAGGAACACCCACAGTAATTTGTAAATCCGATGCACC
>CAYUZC010000311.1:0-2580 GCA_964449525.1 uncultured Ruminiclostridium sp. | reverse complement strand
ACCATGGGAACTATGGTTTTCCCGTCTGTAAATGCCAAAACCGATACCTCAGGGCCTGTCATGAATTCTTCTACTACAATTCTTTGCCCTGCCACTCCAAACTTCTTATCCTCCATAATCGATGTTACTGCCGTAAGAGCTTCCTCTGTTGTATTACAGATTAGTACACCCTTTCCGAGAGCAAGTCCGTCTGCTTTAACAACCAATGGTAATTTAGCCGTTTTGACATACTCCATAGCTGATTTACTATCACTAAAGCTTTCATAAGCCGCAGACGGAATATTATATTTTTTCATGAGATCCTTAGAAAAAACCTTACTCGCCTCAATAATGGCGGCATTTTTTTTGGGTCCCAGCGCACGAATTCCCGCATTTTCCAAGGCATCAACCATACCTGCAGCCAAAGGATCATCTGGTGCAACTATAACCATATCTATGCTTTCTTTTTTTGAAAAGCTGATTATTCTATCAATTTCCATTGCATTTACAGGCACACATTCGGATATTTCTGAAATACCACCGTTTCCCGGTGCACAGAAAAGCTTTGTAATCCTTGGACTTTGTTTTAATTTCCATAAAATTGCGTGTTCTCTGCCACCGCTACCTACAACAAGAATCTTCATTATACACCTCTATAGTATTTCTACATGTCGTCCGTTAATCCTGAGTTTTCTTTGGCTATATAGTTTTATAGCTCTGGGTAAAATCACCCATTCGGCCTGTTCCATTACCCTTTTTTGCAGAACTTCCGCAGTATCGTTGGGTAAAACCTCAACAGCTCTCTGTAATATAATCGGGCCGGAATCATATTCAGGCTCAACGAAGTGGACAGTAGCACCTGTTATTTTAACTCCGTATTCCAACGCTTTAATGTGAGGGGTAATTCCGTAATAGCCCTTGCCACAGAAGGACGGAATTAGTGAAGGATGCACATTTATAATTGCATTTTTATATGTTTGTACAAACCTCTCACCTAGAAGACTTAAAAAACCTGCCAATACAACAAGATCAACATCATAGCCTCTCATATGGAGCATAAGAGCATCATCATAATCCTCAATTGTATTAAAGCTTTTCCGGGATATAACCTTGGATGGTATATTATTTAGTTTTGCCCGTTCAAGGGCAAATACATCGGGCTTACTTGACACAACCGTGACTATTTGACAGTCGGTCAACTCCCCATTGCTGATATTATCTAAAATAGCTTGAAGATTAGTACCCCCTCCGGAGACCATAACACCGATTCTTAGCATATCTCGATTTTTCCTTCACCCTTTACTACCTCACCAATTATATAGGCCTTCTCTTTTAGATTATTGGCTTCGGCTACAACAAAAGGTGCTATTTCAGCCGGAACAGCCAATACCATACCAATTCCCATATTAAAAGTATTATACATGTCTTTCTCGTTAATACCCTTTTCCTGCATAAGTTTGAATACAGGATGTATAGGCCATGTTCCTTTATGAATTACTGCTTTCAATCCTTCAGGAAGCATCCTGGGAATATTCTCAATAAACCCTCCGCCTGTTATGTGAGCAATTCCTTTAATATTATATTTTTTAATAAGTGAGAGTATTGTCTTTACATAGATTCTGGTTGGGGTGAGAAGTTCTTCCCCTAAAGTCTTGCCCAATAAGGTATTGGATTCATGCAATACTTCCTTATTTATGTCGAATATTTTTCTAACCAGTGAATAACCATTACTGTGAATTCCGGACGATGCAAGACCTATAAGAATATCTTCGGATTTGATTTTTTTCCCGGTTACAAGCTTATCCTTGTCGGCTATCCCCACAACAAAGCCCGCTAAATCATATTCGTCATCAGGATAAAATCCCGGCATCTCAGCAGTTTCCCCGCCAATTAAAGTACATCCTGCTTGTAAACAACCCTCTGAGACACCTTTTACAATCTGTTCAACCTTTTCAGGTATAAGTTTGCCTAATGCGATGTAATCTAAGAAAAACAAAGGCTGAGCTCCACTGCAAGCTACGTCATTAGCACACATTGCAACGCAATCAATACCTACTGTATCGTGCTTGTCCATTAAAAAAGCAATCTTCAGTTTTGTTCCGACACCGTCTGTTCCAGACACCAGTACAGGCTTATCATAACTCATGCCTTCCAAACTGAATAGTCCGCCAAAACCACCGATTTCTGTAAGTACCTCAGGGCGTAGAGTTTTCTTTATATGGGATTTCATAAGACTAACCGCTTTATAACCCGCTTCTACATCTACACCGGCTTCCTTGTAATTTGCCATTTTAAAACCTAGCCTTTCTATAAAATCTATAATAAGGGCTTCCCCCGTCATTCAAGGTTTTCAGCAAGATATTTACTCTCACTGGGTATGCACCCGCCTACATATCACTCACACTTCTTAACTCTGGAATAATTATCCGTATTCATGGGCACTTTCATAGGATACTCACCGGTAAAACATCCGGTGCAAAAATTACCAGCAGATGATCCAATAGGTGTTTTCAAAAGGCTCTCCACACTTAAAAAAGCAAGACTATCAGCATTAATACTTTCCCTGATTTCTTCTATGCTATAATTTGCTGCAATTAAATG
>CAYUZC010000310.1:0-2587 GCA_964449525.1 uncultured Ruminiclostridium sp. | reverse complement strand
GCCCATATTCATTCCTATAGGCCTTATGTGAATGATATTTAAGCAGATAACCCGGACATGATCCAATGTGCTTGCTACCGTGATGGGCGTCCTGATTCATCCCTGATTCATGGATTTCAATTAATCTATATCCTTTAAAGCTTTCCGGATTTTGCCTCGGTTTTAGTTTATTTGTGCCTAAATTTAAAAGCCTTACATCCTTATCTTGCGTTATATAAATATCCAGATAGATACCATTTTCAATAATCTTAATTTCCATATGAATATCCTTTCAATATTTAAGAAATGGACGTTAATTATTAAATCAATGCTGTACTGAAATACCTCTCAGCCCTGTCGGCCAATACTGTTGCTATTACTATGTTTTTTCGGGATTTATTCATAATTTGTGACGCTGCCCACACATTTGCCCCCGAAGAAGTTCCCACAAGCAGTCCCTGTATCCGGGCTAAATTTCTTGCGGTATTTATGGCTTCTTCGTCAGTAACTTCAATAACCTCGTCAACAAGACTTTTATCCAAAACGGCTGGTACAAACCCGTCTCCTATTCCCTGAATACTGTGTAGTCCAGGTTCATGCCCCAACAAGGCTGATACATTCTTAGGCTCAACAGCAATTACCTTTAAATCCGGATTTTTTTCTTTTAGAAATTTTCCGGTACCTGCAAGAGTCCCGCCACTTCCAAGACCTGAGACAAAGACATCAACCTTTCCGTCGAGCTGGTTCCATATTTCCGGTCCTGTAGTTAAATAGTGAATCTTAGGATTGTCCATATTTTCAAACTGTTGGAGTACAAATAGTGTAGGATCCTCTGCGGTCCTTCTCTGGACTTCTTCTATGGTTCCTGCAATATTAGCTTCAGCCGGAGTAAGCACAAGCTCTGCCCCGAAAGCCTTAATAATCTTTTTTCTTTCCTCGCTCATGTTTTCAGGCATAACAATTATAACTCGGTAGCCTTTCTGAACACCTGCAAGAGCAAGACCGATACCGGTATTTCCGGAGGTGGGCTCTATTATTGTCATACCGGGCTTTAATAGGCCTTTCTTCTCAGCTTCCTCTAGCATGTATTTGGCAATTCTGTCTTTTATGCTTCCGCCCGGGTTTAAAAACTCTGCCTTAGCAAAAACATTACCGCCTGTTAACTTTCTTAGACTTAATATTGGTGTATTACCGATAATATCAAGAACGCTTTCAATGTACATATAAACTGACCCCTTTATATTAAACTATAGATATATTAACCTATTAATTATAATAACATCACCCGTTACCGAAATCAAAGATTTCGAACAGGTACCCGATAACATTGATACTCTCGTATTAGAAGATTTATGTTCGTATAATACTCATTGAAAAAAAGAGTTGATTATATTTATCAGATGAATCAGATAAATAAATCCTACTGATACCCCCATAAAGCTATGAACGCTGTTAATGCTTGAAAGTAATTTCCGCTTCTAAAAAGCGCTTTATTTCACGGCGTCTGCGGAAGGGTTCGATAATGTCAAGGAACAGCAGGTGTACAGCCTCCCAGGTAAAAACCCATCCTCCTATTAGCAAGCTTTCAAGCAAAACATCAGAAACTATAGAATGTTTAGTAATTTCACGCAACAAAGTATACGCAGTTAGCAGCACAAGAGATGTAAAAAGTAAGATTGCCGAAACTTTAAAAAATCTTTCTGCTTTTCGATTCACTAAACGATTTAAAGAATTATAATAATTTCTATAGCTTGTGCGGATTTGCTCTTCCTTCTCTGAGCTGATTTCAGATGCATTTAAGGAAAATACTATTTCAAGCTTTTTACGCAAGGGGATATCCTCTGAGCATAAGTCAAGAAATTGTGCCAGCTCAGGATGGATATCTCGTTTTCTGAACACAGAATTATCCCACTCATGAAAAAACTCAATATAATCTTCGAGAGAAATATCTATAATAACACGACCTGTATTATTGTTTCTCCGGTATAGAGTTTCATACTTTATAGGTTTTTTCATTGAACCACCTTTAATAAAAAGTAAGTTATTTAGTTAATAATACATATTGCATAACCGCATTATATCATATGAGATTTACCCATTTATATAAAAACATCAAAGTTTCAGGGAATACTTTTGAATAATTAACATTAAGCAGTACAAGGAAAAGCACATATGATATAAAAAAACCGCCTGACTAAAAGACAAACGGTTTATTCCGTGGGTGTGACAGCTTATCCAACGCGTGTTTAAAATATGCCGGACTTCAGCTTTTCCAGATATTTGGATAATATATCGGTGACATATGAAGTAGTATTTTGCACGATTTCGGTTGCACTATCCACAAACTTTTCAGTTCCTTCACGCATGGCATTGGTGGTTCCGCCCACAATTTCTTTAGTTAGCTTATCATCGGCTTCCTTTATGCTAATTTTTTCAGGCCAGTGCCCCTTAGCTGCTTTGTTAACATAGTCCCCTAGAAGTGCCCCTGCTCCTTTGCCGGTAAGATCGAGCATCATTCTCTTTATTGATTCACAAATTCCTATTGAGTTTCCTGCATCATCCTTATCAAATTGCCAGTGATAAGCAAGGCGGTATACAGAATAGCAGG
>CAYUZC010000309.1:0-2590 GCA_964449525.1 uncultured Ruminiclostridium sp. | reverse complement strand
GTCGCCGGAAAAATATCTGTACTCGCTCAAAAAGCAAAAGAAAAATATAACTTAAGCGTTGTTCCGTTAAAAAAAACCAAGGATGTTATACCATATGTTAAAGAGATATTTGATTTATTGAACCAAGGCTATGAGCATCTTTACGGTGTTGTTCCCATTACCCCAAAGCAAGTTGAAAGCTATGTGAAACAGTTTTTCTCATTTTTAAACACTGATTATATTTGTATTGTAAAAGGTGAGGACGGAAAGATTGCCGGTTTCGGAATTATCATGCCTTCGCTATCCAAGGCGGCTCAAAAGAGCAAAGGGCGACTTTTCCCAACCGGGTTTATAAATTTTTTAAATGCTATTAAGAAGAATGATACCCTTGATTTATACCTTGTTGCCATAAGGCCGGAGTTGCGATCAAAAGGAGTCCCATATGTCATGTTGAACGAGCTTACTAGGTCTGCGTTAAAAAATGGAGTAGTCAGAGCAATTGCCTCGCCTGAACTGGAAACAAACCACGCGGTTCAATCCATGTGGAGAAGCTATGAAACCCGTATTCACCGCAGAAGAAGATGTTACCTTAAATTGTTTAATAATTTTTCAGAAAATAAGACAGAACCAGTGGAATCATAATTACATAAATATTTAAGTATAATGATAAAAACTAATAAAGGAGGCTATATTATGGATAATGTATATGTATATACGTGGCTTGCATTGATTGTGGTTCTTATCATAATTGAGGCTGTTACAGTGAGTCTTACTACAATATGGTTAGCAGGTGGGGCTCTTGTCGCTTTTATATTTGCGTTGTTTGAATTGCCGTTATGGACACAAGTAGTAGCATTTCTTGCTGTTTCAGTTATATTGTTAGCATTTACAAGGCCTATTGCGGTGAAATATTTTAAAAGCAAAATACAAAAGACTAATACCGATGCCCTTATAGGGACAAACGGTTTAGTAATTATGGATATTTTCGAGCATAAGCTGGGGCAGGTTAAGATAAGAGGGCAGATATGGACAGCTGTGAGTGAAGATGATTGTGATATTCCGGTCAATACTGAAGTCGTTGTTGTAGCTATAGAAGGCGTTAAATTAGTTGTTAAGGCGTCTGATAAAGCTTAATAATATAAAATTTAGGAGGTATCATTATGGAATATGTAATTCCCGGTTTGATAGTAATTTTTATTCTTATTGTCATCAGAAACATCATGGTTGTTCCCCAAGCACAGGCTTATATTTTAGAAAGATTAGGTGCGTATAAGGAAACATGGGAAGTTGGGCTCCATTTTAAGATTCCTTTGATTGATAAAGTATCTAATCGTGTTTCAATCAAAGAAAAAGTTTTGGATTTTCCGCCTCAGCCGGTTATTACCAAGGATAATGTCACCATGCAGATTGATACGGTAATTTACTTTACCATTACGGATCCTAAGCTCTATACCTATGGAGTAGAACGTCCAATGATGGCTATTGAAAACCTTACCGCAACAACCTTGCGTAATATTATCGGTGACCTGGAGTTGGACGAAACTCTAACTTCCCGTGACACCATTAATACAAAAATGCGTATTATTCTGGACGAAGCTACCGATCCCTGGGGAATCAAGATTAACCGTGTTGAGGTTAAGAATATTATTCCTCCTACAGATATCCAGAATGCCATGGAAAAACAGATGAGGGCAGAGCGTGAAAGACGTGAAGCTATTATTAGAGCGGAAGGTGAAAAGAGATCAAATATTTTGGTCTCTGAAGGAAGGAAGCAGGCTTCTGTTCTAGATGCCGAAGGCGAAAAAATATCCGCCATACTCCGTGCCGAAGCGAAGAAGGAAGCTACCATCCGTGAATCCGAAGGCCAGGCAGAGGCTATTTTGAAGATTCAAGAAGCTACAGCTCAAGGCCTTAGAATGATTAAAGAGCAGGAGTTAACTAAAGAGGTTATCGCTATTAGAAGCTTGGAGGCCTTTGAAAAGGCCGCTGACGGAAAAGCAACAAAGATTATTATTCCATCAGACATACAGAACATGGCGTCACTGGTAACATCAATAAAAGAATTATCGAACTAATAAAAGTTTGAAAAATAAGGGTCGGTTTGTAAAAAACCGACCCTTATTTATAAAAAGGCATAAGATCACAAGAATAATTCTTCAGGTAGTTTTCATTTTTTACGAGGGAATTTTCTATTTAAGTCTACGAATGCGTTTGCTCTGACAAGAGCGTCCTCCCTCTATGCTATCGCAAAAATTATCATTTCCAACCAGTTCAATAAAACCATGCCTATTTAAAATCTCATAGGGCTGTTCTTGGACCTGGGTAAACAGTAACAGGATTTTATATAATAAGCAACTACCATAAGAATTGTCGCCAGAGTGGGGAGGGGAATCATCTTGGCAAAGGGCATTAAGACCATCATTATTAAGAAAACAATCACAGAATGAACTATACCTGCTACAGGCGTTCTACCACCTTGTAAAGCCTGTCGTAATAGGGTATGGTATATATTTGATTATACTTCCGATTTTGATAAGCCCCATAAAAACAAGGATGGCTCTTAATAACTGCTCTTGTATTCAGCCAGTAGTAAATCAATCATTCTGCCATA
>CAYUZC010000308.1:0-2594 GCA_964449525.1 uncultured Ruminiclostridium sp. | reverse complement strand
GCATGAAGTATATTTACTTCGACATTAAACTTCCTTATAAGATTACTTACAAGTGGTGTCGTAATACTGTTTAGTGGATATTGAAGGCTTAACTTTATTGTTTTCATTTACTAAACCTCCCTATCTTCAAGCTTGTTAAGTCGCGGACCTTTATTTCTCAGTGTCTCTACAGGTTCAGTTAATATGAACTCACCGATTTGTACCTGTCTTTTTAATTCAGTAGCAATTTCTCTGGCAACCTTAAGGCTTGATAACGGAGCTGTATGAATCTTATTACCACGAAATTCTACAGTACCGCTCCTGAGCTGTTCATAATTTAGTTTCATGCTCAGATTCTCCCGACCGCTCTTATCAACTAAAATGGTTTGGATATCCCTGTTCCTAATTGCGGTTTTCAATAGCATATCCTCATCCAGTATCGGAATAGGTATCCCTACTCCCACGAACATTGAGATACCATATTTCTCGTAAATAGCCGCTTTAATATATCTACTCGACATTTTCTTCACATCACCTATAAGCGCCAACGTTGCAGCCCCTCCTATAGGAACTCCGTTTTCAAGGCGCTCCTGGCCGGGATCATGCTGGGTACCTTCCCATGCCACATACCCTTGGGTACCACCTAAAAACACTCTGCTTCCTATACCTATGGTCCTGTATTCCGGGTCGTTTATAAGCGGGCTTAGCTCTCCCGAGGTTGAATATGTAATATTCCCGAATTCAGGTAATAGCGTTCCCATATATGTATACATTATTTTATCGGTGGAATTTGTTGCGGCCGCATAGTTCTGATAGCAATTCCTTGGATTGAACAAATATGCCTGATTGACATTATTTTTATTTATTGTTGTCTTAATATCTTTCCTTGGATAGCAATCAGTACCATAGCTCTCCGCATTTAAAACAATATCCTTGCCCTTGATAAAGTCTTCAATGACATGAGCCCCTCCATACTGCATACCCAGACGATCCGAATGCTCAGTAGCACCAATATAAGCATCTACTGCCGCAATACCGGCATAAGCAGGGACATCATTTAATGTTACCTTATTCATGCGTATAGGCGGGCTTGAATGGCCGAAGTTTATAAACATCCCGCTGGAGCACATTGGTCCGAAGGTTCCGGTGGTGACTACATCAACTTCCTCAAAAGCCTTCTTCAAACCTTTTTCTTCAACAACAGATATTATCTCCTCAGCTGTAAACACTACTGCTTTCCCACTCTTAATTTTTTCGTTGATTTCAGCTACAGTTTTTTGCATATTACACCACACATTTCGTTTATTTTAGTTTTTTATATTAAAATCAATTATAACGATTTAACCCGTTACCGAAATCAAGATTTCGAACGGGTCCCAAATCATTGAAATTCGAGTCCGGGATATATCCCCGCCTGAGATAACAAGCCCTACCCGTTATATAAAGACAGGAAAAATCTTAATTCTCATTATAAACTTACGCGTTACATAATTCAATCTCAATAGTCTTAATAATATTCCTATTTAAAAGTGCTATAATAACACTTATATAAAAAGAAAGGTTGATTTTAAATGGCTAAGGAAAGACTAAGAAAGCAGATTGAGTTCATACTTGAGGTAGATAAGATTAAAAATATTTTCAGAATGAATAAGATACATGATGGTTCTCGTAGGGAAAACGACGCTGAACACTCTTGGCATTTAGCTCTAATGGCCTTTATGTTAAGCGATTATTCAAAGGCCGATAACATAGACATTCTTAAAGTAATGAAGATGTGCATTGTTCATGATATTGTCGAGATAGATGCCGGTGATACCTTCTGCTATGATGCCGTCGGAAACTTGGATAAGCTCCAACGCGAACAGAAAGCAGCCAAACGTATTTTCGGATTACTTCCCGAGGATCAGGGAATAGAACTTAAGGAACTTTGGGAAGAGTTTGATGCCATGGAAACCCCCGAGGCTAAGTTTGCTGCCGCATTAGACAGACTCCAACCGGTTTTGTTAAATCACCTTAACAACGGAGGGACCTGGCAAGAACATAATATAACAAAAGAACAGGTTGTACAGCGCAACCACCATATAGAAAAAGGTGCACCGGAACTATGGGAAATTGCCTCTGAGCTTATTGATGAGGCTGTCTCAAAAGGGTTTCTGGCTGAATAATAGTAAAACAAAGTCAGCCCCATTATCTAATTTTATTAGCTAATAGAGTCTGACTTTGTTTTGTATAATCCCTAATTAATTGTGGAAATCTTACTTAAATGCCTGCCAGAAACCACTCTGAGTATCTATATACTCATTCAAGTCGGAAAATGGAACAAAAAATTCTTGCATCCCTGCTGCATAAGATGCTATTTCTCCTTCGGCATAATAGATCACAAGGCCGTCTTTTTTTATAGCAAATGGCGTATCCGTGCTAATTTCCACTCCATCCTCAAAGTAACCCATCTCTTCCATCTTCTCTTGAATTTGCCCGGTGACAGCTTGGCTTAAATATTTCCATACGTCGGAATCAGTTTTAAATAGGTCTGCTAAGCCATACTTTACCCCTGTTTTTGAATCAATATAAACCGTATTTCTGTATGAGTAACCATGAGCTGCTCCCAATAAGTA
>CAYUZC010000307.1:0-2595 GCA_964449525.1 uncultured Ruminiclostridium sp. | reverse complement strand
AATGATGGGAGTGTGGTCGGAAGTTCCTTCACAATTTCGGCATGCATAGACATGACGCACATGCTGTAAAATTACTGCTCTCGCAGGTATAATGTTATTTCTCAAATTAAAGCCGTATAAAAGCAGCCTATTTTATCAGGTTAAATAATCTGAGAAAGAATTTAATCCTACCTTAAACTGATAAAACATTCTCAAATTATCGTAGTATTCGTGTTAAAATCTTGCATTGGAGGTGTTACCAATGCAGATTACGTTTTTCACCAATTATTCAATCAAAGAGTTTTCCCAAAAGGGTAATAACAATGCGTTTCCAGATGCACCCGATCGGTGTCCTTTTGGGGGTTGCTCAATGCCGGTAAGGCTAAAAAGGCATGGGTATTATTCAAGATTCTTTATCAGTAAGTCTTTTTTTGGAAGAATATATATTAGGCGATACATCTGTCCTATATGCGGAAGGACAGTATCAATGCTACCAATGTTCTGTATTCCCAGGTTTCAGTATTCCGGTGATGATATTATGAATACACTTCGTAATTTTTATCAAAGTGGAATTTCGCTTAAGAAATTTATTGAGCAGTTAAAAGCTGACTTGCCAGCATTGGAACGTAGACATATAAATTATTACCGGAGAAGAATAATAGAAAATAGAAAGTTTATACAGTATGGATTAAATCTGATTTCTCCGGAATTCATCTCTGCAGGAAACATTCCGGAGAATCAGAAGTGGATCAAGATTTTCCTTAATAAAGCCCACAGCCTACATAACCATGTCTTCATTGTCAACTTTGCAAGAATAACCGGAAAATCATTTATGACCTCTCAAAATATGATAGCATAAATGCCGTTCTCAATGAAGTCTTTTTGTGTTTTTAGTCTTGCAACACAAGCTTCCCATTGGAATTAAATTTTTATCAATTTAGAATATCTTTTATGGGGATTAGTTGTAAAAAAGTACACAGGAGGATAAAAAGATGGACGATAAGACCCGGAATGCAATAGCATTGAAGAAATTTTCAATCATAGGACCTGTTCTTAATGGACAGGTTGATAGCAATGTTGAGTATTTTCGAAAGGTGGCCAGCTCACCTATCGAGATGCCCTATTACGGCATGCGTAATTATTCGTACAAGACGCTAGAGTCATGGTTGTGTGACTACAACAAATATGGACTTGACGGCCTTGTAAGAAGCTACAGAAATGATAAAGGAAAGTCTAGAAAAATATCTTCGGAGCTAGGGGACGAGATATTGGCAAGAAAAAAATCTAACCCGAGAATGCCAATAACTGTGCTTTATGAGCAAATGATCTCCGAAGGATTGATTGATCCACTAAGCATCTCAAGACCCACGGTCTATAGGTATATCGAAGACCTTTCTCTTGCCGGTGAATTTAAAAACAATTCAGATAATCTAGAATCACTTAGATTCTCACATGAACATGTAGGCGATTTATGGCAAGGCGACGTAATGTATGGACCTTACATAAGTATTGGGAAGAAAAAGATTCAGACTTATCTGCATATGTTTATTGACGACGCCTCCAGATATCCTGTATATTCACAATTTTATCTTTCTCAAAACTTTGAAACTCTCAGACATTGCTTTAAGGAAGCAGTACTACGAAGAGGGATTCCGCGCCTTGTATATACAGACAACGGTAAAATTTATCGTTCGCAACAATTTGAGTATATCTGCGCCTCGCTGGGCTGCACTCTTCTTCATTCGCAGCCGTTTGTCCCCCAGGGTCGAGGGAAAGTTGAACGCATGTTCCATACGGTGCGGATGAGATTTCTAAGTGGTCTTGATCCTACTACGATAAAAGATTTAGACGAACTAAATCAAAAATACTTTATATGGTTGGAAGAAGACTACAAACGAAAATCACATAAGGGTTTGAACGGGCTATCACCTCATGATGTATTTATGTCACAGATTTCTATACTTAAATTAGTTACAGATATTGCTGCGGCTAATGAAAGCTTTCTTTTAAGGGTCTCAAGAAAAATACAACCTGATGCAACAGCCCAGATAGAAAATATACTTTATGAAACAGATTCAAGATTTAGTGGTAAAAGAGTTGAAATTCGATATGAGCCCGACTGGTTAAATGATGTAACCAAGCCTCTTTTAATATATGAAGATGGTAAAAAAACTGGGGAGGCAAAGATTGTGCGGTTTCATGATAATGCTCACGCAAAAAGGCGGTTCAAAGGTAACCGGCGGAAAGATATCCAACCGGAAGTTATATTAGCACAACCTATTGCAAAAGAATCGGCTATTAAAAACACAATATCCTATGTAGATTTAATGGAGGGCGGCAAACAATGTTTAAGCAACACTTCGGATTAAAATTTAACCCTTTCGATAAAGAGATTCCTACCGATAAGCTATTTTCTAGTCGTGATACTAAGGAGTTGGATTCAAGATTGAAATATATGCTGGATGCAAGAGGGATTTGCCTTATTGTAGGAGAGCCTGGTTCCGGTAAATCTACATCACTTAGGAAACTTACCGATAATCTTAACCGTTCATTATATAAACCCTGCTATCTTCCGCTGACAACATTGACGGTAAAGGAGTTTTATCAGGCGATGGC
>CAYUZC010000306.1:0-2599 GCA_964449525.1 uncultured Ruminiclostridium sp. | reverse complement strand
CCTATTCGGTAATAATCAAACCTTGTTTGACTATCCTTATAAGAAACTTCTTTTATACTTTCGTCAGTAAGTCTGAAAACTACTATGTATTCGACATAATTTTCTTTTATAAAATCGTCGCCTGTTTTAACCCTTCTTGTCCTCTGCTCTATCTTTTTATCCACTACCTGGCCATCCCAGTCAGGTTTTTTTCGCCCGGAAAAAAATAAAAACACCAGACCAAACAGCCATAACACTCCTATAATTACCGATATAACCGTTATACCTTCCTTATCAAGACTGATATCTCCTGTAGCCAGCATAATAGCCGGTATTATTACAGAGAGCCCGCCCATCCAGATATAGCCGGCCTTGCGTAAGTTGCGGTCATATTTAGCAAATCTCGGATCGTTTATTCTATCTGACCACCCGATACCTCCGGCTCCTAATGCAGAAGAATTTACGTATTTTTTCTTTTCAGAATACCATACACCGCATGCAGGACATTTCATTTTGCCTTTTTCAATGCGTTCCCCGCAATTTGAACAAAAAAAGTTACCATATCCAACAAATTTTTTTGCCAAATATACTCACCTTCCCCCCCATAAATATTGCTATATATTTAATTATAAAGTGATAATGTCTTATATTCAGCAAATGACAATTAGGATTCAATGACAAAATAAAAAACTGTCATTGTGTCCCATGGATGAATAAGTTAAAATTACTAATAGGGGGGTATTCTATGATGTTTAAATCTAAGCTTAATTCTATTTTTAATAACATGGAGTTTTCAAATGTTGAAGTTGCTCGAACAGGCGGTCTTGATGCTTCTCTCATTAGCAGGTTTCGTACCGGAAAACGTATACCTTCCAAAGGAAGCCACCAGATTTATTGTCTGTGTAAAGGTCTTGCAAAAACAGCCGAAGAACATGGATCTTTAGATCAACTGTGTGCTTTATTAAAGATTGACGCTATAAATGATATAGAATCAATTACTGACCAATTGCTCCTCTGGTTTGAAACCCCTGATTTGAAAAAAGAAAGAATGAGTAAAAATGAAGACCCTCAAGCAAAATCTACACGGAGAATTAAAGCTTTTTCAGAAAAACTAAATGCTTTAATGGTGGCTTTTGACATATCGAATATTAAACTGGCACAGGTCATGCATATTGACGCCTCTCTGGTAAGTAGATTTCGTACCGGTATGCGGGTTCCTACTGCGAGCAGTTGGTTCCCCGAACAATTCTGCCAATGGTTGGTGAAAAAAATAAAATCATATTCATACGATAATGTCAAAGAGCTTTTGTCTCCGCTTATAGGTGATCCTGTACCGAAAAAGACGACCGAACTGAAAAAAAAGCTACTCCAATGGATGCAATCAGAGCAGGAAACCGATGAAGCCATTATTACGAGCAGTTTCTTAGATAAACTGAGTTCTTATGAACCCATATTTGAGGTGCCCGCAAATTTTATAGAGTCATTCCCTATTATACCGGACAGTCAAGCGGATTCCGAAATTTTTTATGGTATTGAAGGACTTAGAAAAGCTGTAATACAATTTTTGACCATAGCCGCTGTCCAAGATGAACCAGGCACACTTTACCTATACTCAGATCAGCCACTGGACTGGATGACAGGTGATCCTGAATTTGCAAAGCTTTGGACCTCACTAATGTCAATGGTTTTATATAAAAAAAATCAAATATATATCATACATAATATACATCGTTCTCTTAGTGAGATGTTTGATGCCATTCAAAAATGGATACCCCTTTATATGACAGGTCTTATAAAGCCCTATTATATTAGAAACAAACAAAACAGTAACTTTTGTCAAACTAAATTCATCCTCTCTCAAAAGTGCAGCATTAATTCTTCCTTTGTACACGGAACGCATGACTCAGCAGAATACGAATTTTGCACTGAAAAAAACAGGGTTGAATATCACCATCGACAATTTTATGAGCTTTTGAACAACAATAGTTTTCATTTAGTTACTGTGTTCTCTTTAAGAAATCCTGATGATTTTCACCAATTTACTAAAGCCCCGCTTAATAAGTCCGGGAATGAAATTCATTTAAGATATACCATTCCAATCTCAACAATGCCGGACGAAACATTTGAAAGGATACTATTACGTAGCAATCTTAGCCCAGAAGAAAAAGCATTTGCGGAAGAATACCGCAATAATAATGTTGCTGATCTTATACATTCATTGAAAAAATACAGTATAACAGATTTAATATCCATACCAAATAAAAACGATATTAAATCTCATAAAGTTAAGATTGATTTACCTAAACCTATCATAGGAAAAACTTTGTATTATGAGGAAGCTGAATTTTCAAGTCATGTGGCAAATATTAAGCGTCTTCTTTTAGATAATGAAAACTATCATTTATACATACTCCCTGAAAGTCCTTTTGAAAACGTCTTTATTTCGGTTTTAGGGGAAGCTCAGTCCATCGTGGTAAAAATAGATAATCACGCAACATTATTTCTTTTTAATCATCCACTTATGAATCGTGCATTTTCTTCATACCTTAATTCAATTGCAGAAAAAGTTATGCCGGGTGATTACAATCGGTATAAAACTATTGACAGTTTCTGATTTTGT
>CAYUZC010000305.1:0-2602 GCA_964449525.1 uncultured Ruminiclostridium sp. | reverse complement strand
AGATTCTTCGCTGGCACTCAGAATTACATCAAGGACACTACAAATTAGTTCACATTATTCTTAGAATGCCCTGCGATAGACTTCTATCTTGCACATATTACACGAGAATTTAACAGTTGATATTTGCCTTTTGGCTTCACTGCTAAGCTGCCTCCTTAGATGTTTACCGATCTGTAAACACGGATTCCTCCCTTTTTCTCAATGTCCTCAACGTTTCCGAAAACCTCATTCATAATTCGCTTTAAGGTTTCGCCACCTTTATTGTGGAAGGCTACAAGCCAAAGGGATCCGTTTTTCAGAAGATGAGTTTTTGATTCGGAAATGAGCCGGGTATTCAATGCCTTTCCCGCTGCTATGGGAGGATTTGAGAGGATATCCCAAAATAACCTTCCCTCCAGTTGAGAATACAAATCGCTTTTCATAGCTTCTATACTAAGATTGTTTAACTTGGCATTCTTTTCAGTATAGAAAACTGCACGTTCATTAATGTCAACAGCCGTAACTTGAAGATGAGGATATTTTGACTTAATATATAAAGAAATAGGACCTATACCACAGCCCATATCAAGGACAAAATTACCTGCTCCTGAGGGTTTGAAGCTTTCTATTAAAAGACGAGAGGCTTTATCCACCTTTTGACTAAATGCAAAAACTCCGCTGACTGATGTGAATTCAAGCTCTATACCTTTGATTTCATAGCTGAATTTATGTTCCTGTATTTCGGATTTAGGTTTTTCGCTATAATAATGATCCATAGTCATTACTCCCAATGTTTCAATAGGTTCTGCATCCAGTCTACCACATCTACCTTATAGACATCCTTTAGATTTTCTCTGTCTAAAACTTCATTCACCAAACCTGTAACATATATCCTTCCTTCATTCATCAAAAGTGCCTTGTTCCCGTATGAATAAGCCGTGTTCAGATCGTGAACAGCAGCCAAGACCGCTCTGTTTTTTCCCTTTACCCATTCTTTTATTATATCAAAAATTGCTATTTGATATTGTAAATCCAGATTATTTGTTGGTTCGTCCAAAATCAGTATATTGGGGTCTTGTGCGAAAAGTTGAGCCAGAAATGTTCTTTGAAGTTCGCCTCCCGACAAGGTAAGAACAGACTGATTCTTTATATTGTATATACCAGTTAATCTCATGGATTCCTCTATTTTCATCTTGTCCATATCATCTAGCCTGCTGAATATTCCATTTTGATACGCATATCTTCCTAGGCTCACCACATCATATACCGTATATGCAAACTGGGGCTGATGCTTCTGGGTGAGGACACCTATTGTTTTTGCTAATTCCTTGTTATTGATAGTTTTTATGTCGGTTTTGTAAAGTGATACTTTTCCATCATGGGGGATAACATTCATAATCGCCTTGAAAAGAGTGGTCTTACCCGCTCCATTTGGCCCCATTAAAATAAAAACATCATGCTCCTTTAATTCAAAGGACACATTATCCACAATCTTTCTTTCCCCTATTTTAACCGACAGACCTTCTATTTCAAGCATTTTCTATCCCTTCACTCTAGTTCTGCTGTAAAAAATATAAATAAATAATAAGCCACCGATTAGTGAGGTAACTACACCAATTGGCAGTTCGGCGGGGCTTAGTACGGTTCGTGACAATAAATCGGTGGCCATAAGAAATCCCGCTCCAAAGAGGACAGAAACCAGAAGCAGTTTTTTGTGATTAGGTCCGGTTATAAATCTTGTCATATGAGGGATTACCAGACCTACAAATCCTATTGTACCGCTGACTGCTACAGATACGCCTACTAGAATTGACACCAGAATCAAAATTATTAGCTTTACCCTTTTGGTATTAACCCCAATATATTCGGCCTGCTCCTCCCCTAAGGAAAAAGCATCAAGCTCCCGGCTTAAGAATAAGAGCGGAATAGCTGCTATTAAAAATAATGGTAGCATAAGAGCAACATAGGACCAGCCTCTCCCGGAAAATGAGCCCATAGTCCAAAAAACAACCTGTTTTAAATTGTTTCCGGATAATGATACTATCAGGCTGGTTATGCTACCTGTAAGCATAGAAAATATAACACCTGTTAAAATGATTGTCTGATTAGATAAATTATAATCTATTTTATATGTAAGAGTTAAAATCAGTAAAAGAGACAAAAAGGAGAACAGGATACTCATTAGTACCAAACCTCCGTTTGGAAAAAAGGGCAGTTTAAAACCCAGTGCAATAGATATAACCGCTCCCAGTGCGCCTCCCGATGTGATTCCTAATGTGGATCCGTCAGCCAGCGGGTTTTTAAGTAAGCCCTGCATAGCCACTCCCGAAAGAGAAAGAGCTGCGCCTACCAAGGAGGTAAGTATGACTCTCGGAAGACGTACATTAATTATAATTGTCATAGCACTGTCTGGAATATCTCCGATATCGCCTATACCTAACAGACTACCGGCTAATACTCGTACTGTATCAGCAAAGGTAAATCCAACACTTCCCACTGATATGGAGAAAAAAAACACAATGAAAAACAGCAACATTCCAAACCCCCACATTACTGGGGTCGCCGCTGATTCTTTTCCGATTTTATCTGAAGATGTGAGCTTTATCATAATCTATCCTTAATT
>CAYUZC010000304.1:0-2603 GCA_964449525.1 uncultured Ruminiclostridium sp. | reverse complement strand
TATCAAATAAAAGGAGAAGTGGATGATGGAGGATGTTATCATAGTTGAACACCTGTCAAAATCATACGGAAATCTGAAAGCTGTTGATGATTTTAGCTTTTCGGTAAGGAAGGGTACAGTCTTTGGCTTACTTGGCGCAAACGGCGCAGGTAAGAGTACAACCATTGAATGTATTATAGGTACAAAAAAGGCTGACAATGGGGTAGTTTCTATATTGGAAATGAACCCGGTTACCAATCGCAAGGATCTTTTCGAGCAGGTGAGTGTACAGTTCCAGGAGGCGCATTATCAGGAATATATTAAAGTCGGTGAATTATGCGAGGTCACTGCTTCGCTTTATAAAAGCCCCGCAGATTACAACCGACTTCTTTTGGATTTTGGTATTGCTGATAAGATTGGCACGCTTGTAAAGGAGCTTTCGGGCGGTCAGAAACAACGCTTGTTTATTGTGCTTGCCTTAATACCAAATCCCAAAGTGGTATTTTTGGATGAACTTACTACAGGTCTAGATGCAAGAGCCAGACGAGAAGTTTGGAAGATACTTGCAAGACTAAAAGCTAAAGGACTAACAATTTTGCTGACATCTCATTTTATGGACGAGGTAGAAATCTTGTGCGATGAGATTTGCATTTTGAAAATGGGTAAGCCGGTGTTTTACGGAACGGTTGCTGAAGCAATTAAAGAAAGCACCTACGATAAATTTGAGGACGCTTACCTTTGGTTTACAGATGAGAGGAGTGAAGAAAATGAAAGCCTATAAAACTATACTCAAAACTGAGTTGAAGTTGTCCCTGAGGGGGATGGATATGTTGATTTTTGCAGTAATAATGCCTCTTATTGTGCTTATCATACTTGGCATTATCTATGGGAAGAAGCCTGCATTCGAAGGGGCAAGCTATACATTTATTCAACAATCATTTGGTGCTTTGGCGAGTATTTCGATTTGCGCGGGCGGAGTTATGGGATTGCCTCTGGTAGTGTCCGATTACCGAAGCAAACAAATACTGAAAAGATTTAAGGTTACCCCCATGAGCCCTGTTACAATTTTGCTTGTAGAGGTTACAATATATTTTCTATATGCTCTGATATCTTTACTTACTTTGCTTGCTACTGCAATTTTATTCTTCGGTTTTGAGATGCAAGGTAGCATAGTGCTATTTATCCTTGGTTGGATATTGGTAATGGTTTCAATGTTTAGTATTGGTTTGATGGTGGGTGGCATTGCCAAGAATTCAAAAGTCGCAGGTATTATCGCAAGTATATTATATTTTCCGATGCTGATTTTTTCGGGGGCAACACTTCCATACGAAGTAATGCCAGAATCAATGCAGAGGGTTGTTGATATTTTACCCTTGACACAAGGAATCAAAATATTAAAATCCGCAACACTGGAATTACCTATAAACAATATTTTATTACCGATAATAACAATGATGGCAATTGCGTTTATCTGTTCATTTGTGGCAATTAGATTTTTCAAGTGGGAATAAGGTTCAGCTTACCTCACTTTTATACCGTCCAGCAGTATTTGAAAGTGTGAAAGGGCTTGTGCCTTTAAGGCGAAGAGGGGATATCGAATGCACCATTCATAGCTGAGACCCCTAATAGCTATTACAAAGTGTTGTGATAGTTCATTAAGTGAGAAAGTCGGGTTGAATTCTCCTCGCTCCGTTCCTCGTTCTAGTACATCAACAAACATTTGATACAACTCTCTATTGAATCCCTTGATTGCACTCAAGTCTATTGTATCGGTCATCATTAGTTTATAAACAGTTCTCATGCTCGCATAGCCTATAATATCGCTAAGTGTGTCTGCAATCTTACCGATTAGTCCCATCAGCATTTTTGTTGCCGTCGTATCTGGGGGATACGTTTCCAAAAAAGCTCGGTAATCGGTGTCCACTTTGCTTACATAATCGGATATGAAAGCGGCAATAAGTGCATCCTTAGATTCGAAATATATATAGAATGTACCTTTAGCCACTCCGGCCGCCTCTACAATACTGTCCACAGTGACTTCATTGAAATCATATTGATTAAATAGCTCAGCAGCCGATACAAAAAGCTTCTGCTTTGTTTTTTCACCCTTTTTTCGATATGGTTTCTCATTCTTCATCAGTTTTACCCTTACATAGTGTTTATATTTTATTTTATATAATAATATCATAAATGACAAAGTCATACATTTACTTTCATATAATTTTTAAGTTATTCAGGTTCAATATAAACTGTTTTGATAATATGTTTAAAATGCACAAAAATGAAGGGAAATTTTTGTGAAATATAATAGTGTTAAATATTTATCAATATGTGTTAAACTATTAACATAGATTGATAATTATTTAATTATCGATTTAATAGCAGTTCAGGAGGTACGTAATATGTTAGAGATATTAACATTGACAGCAGTATTAGCAGGAGGCTATTTCTTATTAAAAGCTATATGGGATTATGAGATGAGAGTGGCAAAGTCAGAATAGTATTCGTTTTATTAATATTATTTACTGTATGAATTGCATATATAATTATGTTCAAATTTAACAGCCTTTTTATAGGCTGTTTTTTGTTATTTTTTTATGATGAATTCATCATTTCTTTCTGCT
>CAYUZC010000303.1:0-2661 GCA_964449525.1 uncultured Ruminiclostridium sp. | reverse complement strand
TGCCGTTATTACTTTTGTCCGGCTTTCTGTCTTGCTTTCAAGCTTTTTTCTCTCGTTAGCGACGACAGCTTTTATATCTTACCACCGACACTTTTCTCTGTCAAGCACTTTTTTCAACTTTTTTCGAGCTTTTTTCGTGCTTAAGTTTTTGATTCCCAAAGTTGTGGCGGAATTATATGATATCACAGCTACAACATGATGTCAATTACCAAATATTGGTTGTTGTTTGTTCATGCGCTTTTCAGCTAACGTAACTGCAACTTTTATATACTACATCATGACTGGCCATGTTGTCAACAAAAATTCTCAACCTATTTTCATTTCATTTTTGCAAACATCTCAATTAGGTTTATCACTACCGGACCTAACAGTACTATAAATATTGTAGGAAATATAAAAATAACCATTGGTATCAGCATTTTGATCGGAGCTTTCATTGCTTTTTCCGAAATACGCTGTTTTCTGTTCTGGCGGATTTGTTCTGATTGTAATCTAAGTACTCTGCCTAAACTGACGCCCAATTGATCGGCCTGCACAACAGCACTTACGAAGCTACGTAAATCCTGAACTCCGATGCGGTCTGCCAGCTGATATAAGGCTTCTTTTTTTGTTTTACCTACCTTTATTTCCTGAAGAACTGTTTCAAATTCCCTCGCCAATGATCCCGGCATTTTCTCCACTACTTTGGAAAGTGCAGAATCAAAGGTTAGGCCCGCTTCGACACTAACTGTCAGCAAATCCATTATATCGGGAAGGCTTTTAGTCACTTCGGACTGTCGCTTTCTTATTTTGCCGTTCAGTATCATATTCGGATACAGCAATCCAATTAGAGCCAACGCAAATACAATCATCAAAAGATTGCTTATATCCATCCTAAATTGGATATAAAACAATAGAATCAGTATAGGAAGCCCCAATATCATGGATGCCTGTATTCCCAGCCAATTTTTTACTCCCCAGTTATATGGCTTACCTGCCATTACAATCTTATTTTCCATTTTTGCAATCATCTCTCCGGGGGCCAGCCTGAGCATTGCTTTTCCAACGCTCTCCAATACAGGCTTAATAACACGTTCTTTAAACGATTTACTATATTCGTCTTCTGGCATACTATCTTCATTCTGATTCTTAATGTAATTAAGGCGTTGTAAAATTCCTGTATTTTTATTGCCCTTTAAATTAAGAATACTGTACAAAAAAAATGTCAGTGATATAAATAAGAACAATACTATAATCTGCATGCCAGCCTCCTAAACCTCAATATTAATTATCTTCTTTACAAAAAGAATCCCCATAAGCTCCATAACAAGAGCTATAACTATCATAATAATTCCTAATTGACTTGTTATTAATACTTTCATATGCTCAGGACTTATCATGCTTATTGCAATAGCTAAAAGGAACGGTAGCAATGAAATAACCCAACCTGACATACGACCTTGTGCTGTCAATGTCCTTATTTCACCTTTAGCCCTGATTCGTTGACGGATTGTCTCCGAAATGTTATCAAGAATTTCGGCTAGATTTCCTCCTATTTGTCTTTGTATTAAAACTGCCGTTACCATAAGCTCCATATCGTCACTACCTACACGGCTGACCATATTTTCAAGAGCTGTTTCCGTATTGACTCCAAGACTGATTTCCTTCTGTAGCTTTGAAAACTCATCTGCCACCGGTCCGGTAAGCTCTCGGCCGACTGAATCAACGGCCTGAAAAAAGCTATGGCCCGCTTTTAAGGAATTAGACAATACCGCTATGGTATCACCTAATTGATTATTTATTGTCCTCAATCTTTTATTGATATTCCGGTTTAATATAAACAGAGGCGAAACCCAACCGATCATAGCCATAATAAGCACAATTAAAAACTTTTTAAATAGCACTGCTCCAAAAAGTCCCGATAAAACGAAGAGAATAAGACAGATGGATAAGTATTCTTCAGCTTTCATTAAAATATTGGCATTTGTTAACTTCATTCTTATCTTATTTTTATAATTTGAAAAGAAACCTGTTTTTTCTATGCTTCTGGCAAGAAGTCCTAACCCCTGTCGATAATTCTCCTGCCTTTTAATCTTTTCATCTTTGCTTGTCTCAGCCTGAGTTGTGTAAACATCCAGGCGGCTGATGTAATTATTATCAGTAAACAGACCGCACAACAGCTGATAACATAAAACACATAACGAAATCCCTAATACCAATAATATTAGCAAACCCGTAAAATCCATAAGAACTACCTCCAGTAACTATCAGGTAAACAAATCAGTAGGAAGAACGACACCCGTTTTAGTCAGCTTGTCCATACAATTAGGTTTAAGGCCTGTTGGCATTAATCTTCCCGTTATATGTCCAGTATTGTCGTGGCCTTCTTCCTTATAAACAAATATATCTTGAAGAGTTATAACCTCGCCCTCCATCCCAGAGACCTCAGTTATATAAGTGATCCTTCTTGTTCCATCCTTAAGACGAGATTGTTGTACTATCAAATCAATAGCTGAAGAAATTTGCTCGCGTATTGCCTTTACCGGGAGCTCCATACCGGACATCAGAACCATTGTTTCCAGTCGCGATAGAATATCTCTCGGAGAATTGGCGTGTGCAGTAGTTAAAGATCCATCATGGCCCGTATTCATTGCCTGTAGCATATCTAATGCCTCACCCGAC
>CAYUZC010000302.1:772-2683 GCA_964449525.1 uncultured Ruminiclostridium sp. | reverse complement strand
CTCCTACTTTTAAACCTACCATAAGGATATCCTCGAAAAAATCAAAATAGCACCAAATGAGTCCATTTTTATAGACTTGTTTATTAGATATGAGCTATAATTAGTTTTATGAGGAGAAAACAATGAACGAGATTTACTTATCGGCTCTATTAAAATGCGAGCTGTTTAATAATATAAATGAAGATGAGCTGAAGTTACTTTTAACTTGTCTTAAGCCTTTAGTTAAAGCCTACCCTAAAAATACTATTATAGTACGAAACGGAGAGCGCTTGGATAGTCTGGGGATTGTTCTTGAAGGCGAGGCCTCGGTTATTAAGGAGAGCATCTCAGGGAACCGGATTCTATTAAAAAATATCGGTACGGGTGAAATGTTTGGCGAGATTGCGGCTTTTGCTCGTCAAAATGAGTGGCCGGCTTTGGTTCAGGCTATTACTCCATTGACTGTTTGCTTTTTTTCAAAAAGCAAAATAACCGATCAATGTACAAATGCGTGTAAATGGCATAATTCTTTGGTCAGCAATATGTTGGGCGTCGTCTCGGAGAGAGCTATGATGCTGAGCAGAAAGATGGAATATATCTCGATAAAAACTATGAGATCGAAGTTATGCACATTTATTTATGAACAATACCTGAAGAGGAAAACAAAAACCTTGACATTGCCCATGAACCGCCAACAGCTGGCAGACTTTTTGAACGTTTCTAGGCCATCTATGTCTCGTGAGCTTTCAAGGATGCGGGAAGAGGGCATTATTGACTATCATCTTTCCTCTGTAAAAATCTTAGATATTGAAAAATTAAAAGAGTTTTGTGAATAAATATTTGAAAGGGGATTGGCAAATATGAACGAAAAAAATAAAGACATTGCTGCCAGAGTAAAAGGATTAAGACTGTTATCGGGGCTTTCTGTAAATGAAGTTGCTAAAGTTTTTGATATTAGCCCGCCACTCTATGAACAATATGAAAATGGCGAGGATGATATTCCGGTCAGTCTTTTAAATGAAATATCAAACTATTTCGAAGTAGATATGACAGAAATCCTCACAGGAATTTCTCCTAAGCTTCGTGATGTTTGCATGGTTAAGAAGGGTGAAGGCTTAAGGGTCGAACGCTATGACCAATATGAGTTTCAGAGCCTTGCCTATAAGTATGCAAAAAGAAAAATTGAACCGTTGTATGTAACACTTATACCGGGTAAAACCCCTGAACTTGTCTCTCATAAGGGTCAGGAGTTCAACTACTGTCTGGAAGGTCGTATGAAGGTTATTGTGGGCAAGGATGAATATATTTTAGAGCCGGGCGATTCCCTGTATTTTAACTCACTGATACTTCACAAAATGCTTCCGATGGACGAAAAAGAAGCCAAATTTTTAACGGTGATTTTACTTTAGGAGGATATTTTAGATGAATCTTGCACATCGCTATTTGGAGAGAGAAACGTTTACTGATTATGAGGACTTTGCCCGTAATTTGCAGATTAATGTCCCTGAATCATTTAATTTTGCTTATGATATTATTGATGAATACGCCAGACTGGAGCCTGAAAGATTGGCTTTGGTATGGTGTGATGATAACGGTGAGGAAAAACAGTTTACTTTTGCTGATTTAAAATTTTGGTCTGATAAAACTGCCAATTATCTAAAGAGCAACGGAATAAAAAAAGGCGACAAGGTGATGCTTATTTTAAGGCGTCGTTATGAGTTCTATTTTTTCTGTTTCGCTCTATGCAAAATCGGTGCCGTATATATTCCGTCAACCAATCAGCTTAAAGAAAAAGATATCATATATAGGAACAATGCCGCAGGTGTGAAAATGATAGTGTCATACAATTGGCCGGAGGTTATTGATAGCGTCGAAAAATCACATCCTGATTCTGCTACACTTGAAAGCACAGTATTAGTTGGTGGGAATCAT
>CAYUZC010000302.1:0-762 GCA_964449525.1 uncultured Ruminiclostridium sp. | reverse complement strand
CGAGACGAATCTACAACTCTTGAAAGTACTGTCTTACTTGGCGGATCTTATGAAGGTTGGCTTAATTATGACGAGGATATTATAACTGCTTCAGATACCTGGGTGAGACCGACGGGAAGCGAAGAAACAAGTAATTCAGATCTTATGTTGATTTACTTTACCTCGGGTACTACCAGTATGCCCAAAATGGCATGCCATGACTTTACCTATCCCTTAGGTCATATTGTTACAGCGAAATATTGGCAACGGGTAGTTGACAATGGCCTTCACCTTACTGTGGCTGAATCAGGATGGGCCAAGTTTGGATGGGGAAAGCTCTATGGACAATGGATTTGCGGTGTTGTACAGTTTGTTTATGATATGGAGCGATTCGATGCTGACGGCCTTTTGAAAATGATTGAAAAATATAATCTTAAAACATTTTGTGCTCCTCCGACAATATATCGGTTCTTAATACAGCAGGACCTTTCCAAGCATGATTTATCATCACTGGTGCATTGCTCCACCGCAGGCGAGCCTTTAAATCCTCAGGTTTTCTATACCTTTGAGAAGGCTACAGGTTTGAAGATACTAAATGGCTTTGGTCAATCTGAATCCACAGTTATGGTAGCTAATTATGAGTGGATGGATATAGATCCCGGAGCAATGGGAAAGCCCAATCCGATCTATAATATCGATATTGTAGACGAAGATGGAAAGTCTGTTCCGGAGGGTGTTGAGGGTGAGCTGGTTGTAAGGGATGTGGACACAAATAAGCCCGTA
>CAYUZC010000301.1:0-2691 GCA_964449525.1 uncultured Ruminiclostridium sp. | reverse complement strand
AAATCATCCATGCTAACCCTTGTATTTCCTATACAACAATTAACAACAACATTTCTGTATTTGTCAACTGAAAATTAGGTCAAAAGATCATCGAATTTTAGGTCACTTTCTTAATAATATTGCGCCTCAATGGTTTGGCCAAGAGGCGCATATACAACTTATGCATTACGTTTCTAAACTGCCCTATTTCCGGTATCAAAAGAGGCTCCATTTTCTCTCATTGTTTCTCTAAGCCGATATGAATCTCCTTCCATATCCACAAGAATAGCTTTGTATGTAAGCCGGTCTACCATGGCACTAGTAACTGTTGGGTCTCCAAACACCTCAACCCATCGCTCAAAGGACAGATTAGTGGTGATAATTGTTGATTTTCTTGCTGCTCTAAGTGAAAGATTGTTGAACAGCAAATCAGATCCCTCTCTATCAAATGATGTATAACCCAATTCATCTGCGATGACGAGATCATATTTTTCAAAACGGTTTTCAAAATACCGTAGCGTCTTTGCACTGTTGCTTTCTTTCAGGGTTGTAACAAGTAGTGGCACAGTTGTAAAAAGCACCTTGTAGCCAGCCATACAAGCTTTTAAGCCCAATGCAATACTAACCATAGTCTTGCCAGTACCGGGGTTGCCGGTCATTATGATGTTTTTACCTTTCTCAATGAAATTAAGTGTCGCTAATTCCGGCAGTTTCTTCTGCATATCCACTGGAAGATAATCCATCTCAATATCTCCCATGTACTGTCTGTATGGGAAATGGGCATTGCGAATCCGACAGTCAATGGAGCGTTTATCTTTTTCCTCCAGCTCATATGATAAGAGGCGGTGGAGGAATTCTTCATAATCAGTAGCTTCTGTTATTGCCTCTTCAAAGTGTGACTTAATTCCCTTGAGTTTCAGTATGTTGCAATACTCTTTAATCTCTTCATTCAATTTAACTTTCATCTTATACGGCCTCCCTTTTTAGCTTGTTTGATTGGATTTCCGCAAGCCTGTCATAGGAAGACAGTGTACGTCGCGCTTTTTCCGTTAGATGATCCGTACAAGATGATGTTATTAAGGGTTTCTTCTGCAGGTTATCACAGATGATCTTAACTTTATCAGCACTCATGTCCATTGGGGAGATTTGTTCAAGTTTCTTAAGTGCATCAACAACGGCATCAGTTCCTTTTTCGTAAATAGTCTCCAAAACCTGTAGAAAAGTCTTTGCATCACTGCTATAATAATTTTCATAGATATTTTTGATTTTGGTGTCCGCTTGAAGCAATGCTGTGCTTCCTCGTAGGGCACCTGGTTTTTTATGTAGGGTTCTCAAGTAATGGCGGATGTCAATTTTCCAGTCATGGCACTTAAAACTTCTTTTATGCGTTGCAACAATGCTGTTATCGTGATAAACAATGATCCTATTCGTGTATGTCTTAACATCAACCATTTTACCCACAAGTGTATCTGGTACGGAATAGTGGTTTTGGCATATCATTATGGTTGAATACTTGTTTACACGACCATCTGAGTATATACAACTTTCAAATTTAGGCAGATGGGGAAGCATGTGCTTCTGTTCTTCTTTAAATACTTCAAAAGGTATGGTCCCATTGTATATGGGCTTGCTGTTCAGGCGCATGCATTCCTCAGCAAGGTATCGGTTTACATCTTCAAGTGAATCAAATTTGTCACAACCTGGTTTGCTAAATACTCTTCTTCTTACATATTCAACACTCCGCTCGACATGGCCCTTCTCATTTCCACAGGCTATATTTGCAAAGCGGAAAGTAAATCCATAATATATTGACAGTTCAGTAAGTGCTTTCGTAGGCTCTTTTTCGTGTAGCCCTGCAAACTTTTTTATTGCTACTCGCATGTTGTCATAAACCATAGTTTTATGATTACCCTTGCAGTGATCAAAGAATTCTGCGTGAGATTCTTGAAATGCGGTTGTATCTTGGTTTTTAAACACCATACTATAACGATAGTTGCTCTTAGCAGGAGTGAATACGGCCATTTGATAAACCTGATATCCACTTTCTCCAATATCTAGTTTTACTGTTCCCCAATCAAACTCACACACATCTCCAAAATCATATTCCTGACGGATGAATGCTTCCCGATGCCGGTCTTCAATTGATTTAGCCAATCTTCTTACGGTCGAATAGCTGATGTCAAAATGTTTCTTGTTAACCAGATATGAATGAATATCGATTTTCTTCATCTGTTGCTTAGACATCCCATTTGCTCTACGATTCTCATTAATTTTAAGACATTCTTCAATGGCGTCACGCATTTCTTGTGTAACCTTTACAGGCTCTCGGTTTTCTGAATTATATTTTGGTCTTTCTACAATTGACTGGATCAGTTCTTCAGTATCAACTTCCGGATTCATAAGCACGAGTTGTGATTTTTCTTGCTCATATTCATTCACATATTTATTGACAGTATCCTTGCTCATGTGAAGCTCTGCTGCTATACTTCGGTTACTCATACCATTAATGTGACTGAGAATGATTCTTTGCTTTTGCTTCAGTGTGACCACTTCCTTTTAGGCCTCCTTTCAGTATTACCAAAAGGATACCATGTTTTTATTTGGAAGTGACCTAGTTTTCAATGAGCGCCCTGACCTATTTTTAGATTACCATATACAGCAGAAAGAAATGATGAATTCATCATAAAAAAATAACAAAAAACAGCCTATAAA
>CAYUZC010000300.1:0-2692 GCA_964449525.1 uncultured Ruminiclostridium sp. | reverse complement strand
AAAAATAAAGGATCAGATAGAGGAGATAAAAGTCAAGGCTGACATAGAAAAGGAACTTAAAGAGCAGCAGATAAAAAACCTTGAAATGCGTAATTTATTGAATCAGTCAGAGCTTTTATTCTTGCAGTCACAGATTAATCCGCATTTTTTATACAATACGATGAACTCGATATCAGCGCTTGCAACTATTGAAAATGCTGAAAGAACCAAGGCTATGATAGATTGTGTTTCCGATATGTTAAAGTATAATGTTAAAAAAATAAATGAAAATGTAACCATAAAAGAAGAATACAAGATAATTGAAGATTACTTGCATATACAAAAGGAACGTTTTGGAAATCGAATAAGCTTTAAACTAAGCTATGATGAGGAAGTAATGGATTATCTTATGCCCAGTATGGTTCTGCAGCCCTTTGTTGAGAATGCCATAATACACGGACTTGAGCCAAAGGAGAATGATGGCATCTTAGAAGTCAGTATTAAAGATGATAATGATAATATTCTAATACTTATTAAGGATAATGGTATTGGTATGGAGAATGAAACACTATTAGGCCTATCTAATTATGACGAGAGCAGTCAAAACACATTACGGGGAACAGGAGTTGCTAATGTTGTAAGAAGGCTGGAAATAGAATATGGCAGGAAAATTGTTGATATTAACAGTATTTCTGGTCAGGGTACTGAGGTTATGATAAGACTTCCAAAGCAAATAGAAACACCTAATATACTGGAGGGATGAAGATTTGAGTAAATGGCTAAAAACACTAACGGGCTCTGTATATATAATGCTTGTTTTATCAGTATTGATAAACCTATCCCAGGCGGGGTATTTACCATCCATTATTAAGCCCTCTATCAATTCTAAAGGTGTGAATGTAGACACGCCCACTCCCGGGAAAAGCGTTTCTGAAGGCGGAGAGAATTTCTCAGGATCCATGAATGACACATACGTTATTTGTGTTTTCAGAAAGGATGCCGATTACTGGAAGGGTGTGTATAAAGGTTTTAAAGCCGCAGGAGACCAAATTGGTGTGCGAACCATATTCGAGGGATGTGATGAATATGATGCAAATGCCCAGTTACGTCTTTTTGAACAAATCGTAGCAAAAAAACCCAAGGGTATAGCCCTTCACCCTATCAGCGCCGAGGTTTTTAAAGAACCTATAAACAGGGCAGTCGAAGCAGGAATTAAGGTGGTATGTTTTGCAGCTGATTCACCTGAAAGCAAAAGATCAACCATTATTACTTCAGATAATGTGAAAGAAGCAATCGCGGCAGCGGATTTTATTGCAAAAGAACTTGGAGGCTCGGGTGAAATTGGCATAATTGAGAGGCCTTCCCAATCCAACCATATCATAAGAGTGAACTACTTTATTGACAGATTAACCGAGAGATACCCCGAAATAAAGGTTGTTGCTCGGGGAGCCGCGGACGGAGACGAATCTAAGGCTGCAAAGATTGCACTTGATATGATTTCGGATCACCCTGATCTCTCATTTATTTATTGCGTTGCGGGAATTGAAGGAAGGGGTGCCGGTTCAGGGGTAAAGGAATCGGGAAAACCCGTCAAGGTGTTCTGTTATGATGCTGATCCTCCGGTTATTGATATGCTGAAGGATGATACCATTTTTGCGGTTATTCAGCCCAATGCGGTTAACCAGGGTTATTGGTCACTATTAAGTCTGTACGTCGAAGCAAATGGCCTCGTGAATCCAGTAAGTGATTGGAAACAGTCGGGGAAGTCTCCCCTTCCTGCACTTATTGATAATGGATTCGATTTTGTAACAAAGAAAAATGGAGATTATTTTTATGTTTATGATAGTGAAGATTAAAAAGGAAGGTGTTTAGAATGGATATCAGTGTAATTGAAAAAGTTGCAAAAGATGTAGTAAATGAATTTTCTGTGGATTATGACAAAAGACTCGCAACCAAAATGGAGCACTCTATGATTAGACCAGACGCGACACCGGCTATGGTGAAGCAATTTTGTGAAGAAGCTATAAGGTTTGGGTTCAGAAACGTATCTTTAGCTCCCTGCTTTGTCGGGATGGCGGCATCACTTCTAAAGGATACCGGAGTAATGGTGTCGACAGCTGTTGGATTTCCAATGGGAATTTCCACAGCAAGTATTAAGGTCGCCGAAGCCCTTGAGGTTATTAAAAACGGTGCCACAGAGATTGATTTGCCGATTAATATCGGAATGGTAAAAGCTCGTGAATACCAAAGTATAAGGGCTGAGCTTGATGAAATTACGGTAGCAGTAAAAGGGAAGGCACTTTTAAAAGTAGTTGTTGATCTTGGGGCATTGAATGAAGAAGAGAGAATAAAAGTGGCGACTATTGCAAAACTAGCGGGAGCAGATTTTCTGAAAATTGCGGCCACAACAAGACCTGTGGGAGTAAATGCCGAGGATATGGCCTTTTTCCGTCAGGTTGTGGGCAAGGAGATGGGCTTAAAAGCAGATGGAGGTATTAAAGATTACAAATCTGCAATTTCTGTAATTGATGCAGGTGGTAGTACAATCGGGGCGAGCGGATCAGTGAAGATTGTTACCCGAGCATAGTTATTAAAGATAATGTGATATATATATGTTTAGACAATAAATGTAGTACTTTATTTAAATATTGCCAGTTTATCGTGCACTGTTCCTGTGGGACGGTGCTTTTTTCTACAATAATTTGAAATTATG
>CAYUZC010000299.1:0-2702 GCA_964449525.1 uncultured Ruminiclostridium sp. | reverse complement strand
AGCTATACCTGTTTTAACCGGTGTGATTATGTTTCTGACGCCTCTCTTTTTTGAGACCAGATCCAGAAGAAAAGCCCCGATATCGATTGGAGCTTTTGTTGCAAGAATACTATTGAGTTTATTGATTTTAATTCCATTGATGATAAGAGATAAGAATATCGGATTGACATACTTGGCTATGTCCTATCTTCTGGCTCATCTGATTCTTTCTTTCCTTACACCGCCAGCATCCACTTGGCAAATCAGTCTGGCACCGGAAAGTATACGTGGGAGATATTTTGGTATAAGAGAGTCAGTGGTGCTTGGGTTTGTAACAATTATTACCTTGGGAATGGGTAGATTACTTGACTTAACTAGAATAAGCGGGCAGCAAAGCAAGGGCTTTCTACTTCTTTTTGTTGTGGTTTTAATTTTAAGCATTATTAACTTTATCTTCGCCTGTTCAATTCGTGAGCCTGAAGTTAAGCTCGCAAAAAGGCCCATAAAGAAGTCGGATGTTTTTATTCTTCCTCTGAAGGATAAAACCTTTCGGGGAATTATAGGATTAATAATATTATGGAACCTAGGCTTTCAATTGAGCGCTCCTTTTACTTCAGTGTATATGGTATCAGGATTAAACTTGAATTATACGTTTATAACCATAACAGGTATTTTCGCAGCTCTTGCAAGTGTTGTAAATGCAAGAATACTGGGAAAAGTTGCAGATAAACAATCCTGGATTTATATTTCGAAAATTTGTGTTGGATTTCAGATAGTCAATCAATTCCTATGGTTTTTTGTTAATCAGGATACAGCACTTTATTTGGTGCCTATTTCACAGCTTCTTGGCGGTGCGGCATGGGGTGGAATAAATATTTCATTGATGAATATTCAGTACAAATACTCACCGGATAGGATGAAGACTATTTATATAGGCTTTTCATCTGCAATAGGAGGTCTTGTCGGTTTTGCAAGCTCGATTCTCGGTTCTTTATTAATTACTATATTGAGAGATTACAGATTAAAACATTTTGGATTTGACGCAGGCAGTATGCAGATGTTGTTCGGGATATCAGGTGTATTGTTGATTTGCTGCATGATATATATTAATTCATTAAAAAAGAAAATCGACGAAAGAAAACTGAATACTTATATTTAGTAGTTATCAGTAAAAACACAAAAACTTTACAGACTGCTTTAATAGCTGGTATTATTGTATTAAATGAGATACGGAGGAGTATTTCAATGTTCAAATTGATTATTGTTGATGATGAAGAAGAAGTTCGGAAGGGTATTATTAATAAAATTGATTGGGAAAGCTTCGGCTTTGATATTCCCAAAGAAGCGGAAAATGGACAGGATGCCTTGGATTTAATTGAGGATAATGTACCTGATGCGGTAATCACCGATATTACTATGCCAATTATGGACGGGCTTAAGCTCGCATCCGCCATTAATGAGTGTTATCCTACCGTTAAAACTGTTATTCTAACAGGTTTTGATGAGTTTCAGTTTGCCCAGAAGGCTATCAGATACGGAGTTACAGATTATATTCTGAAGCCGGTTCTTCCACAAGATATAACCGAATTAATGAGCAAGCTGGAAAAAACAATAAAGGAAGAAGTATCCCGAAAGGAAGACATTAATAGATTACGGAGCCATTATATAAGAAGTATTCCCATTATAAGGGACAAGTTCTCAATACAACTTGTTACCGGCAACCTCAGTAAAACAGAAATCAATAAGCGAATTCATTTATATAATCTTCGCCTAAAGGGCGACACCTTCATGGTGGCTGTTGCCTGCATAGATTCTGACAGTATGGCTGAAAACGATTATGAAGGTGATGATAGTGAATTGTGTAAATTCGCTGTCTTAAACATTTCAAGAGAGATAATATCAAAATGTCCATCAGGAGAAGCCTTTTTTCATGATGAAAACCTTGTTTTTATACTTGGTTTGGACGAAAAAGATAAAAATCTTTGGTTGACAAAAACCATATCCGTATTGGAAGAGATACGTTTTAATGTTGAGAAGTATTTGAAGGTAAAAATATCAATAGGGTTGGGGAGTATTTCCGGTTCGGTGGATAAGCTTAAGGAATCATACAAAAATGCATTGTCAGCACTGGAGTATAAAAGACTAATCGGTGTCAGTAAGGTTATTTATATTGAGGATTTAGAACCCCAGACCTCAGATTATATTGTTTTTGATAAAGAAAAGGAATCACGACTAATTTCAAGTATAAAGTTCGGTTCAGATGAAGATGTCCTTGTTGTCGTACGAGAAATTTTTGAGGAAATAATAAAATCTACAATGGCTCTTAAGGATTATCAGCTATATCTATTAGAAATTGTGGCTTCCTTATCCAGATTAAGCAGGAAATTTCAAGTTGATATCGGCCAAATGCTGGGAATTTCAAACATAAATGCAGAGATTTCAAAATATAACTCTCTTGATGAAATCAGGGATTGGATTGAAAGAGTCTGCATAGGTTTACAGAATTCTCTTTCAGGCAAAATGCAATCCAAAACTCAGCAACTTTTGGAAAAGGCGAAGGACTATATAAAACTGAATTACTCCGATGATACTCTTAGCCTTCAGAAGCTGGCAGACCATCTTTATATCAGTGTTTGCTATTTAAGTATGATTTTTAAAAAAGAAGCTGATGAAACATTTTTAAAATATCTTGTCAGCGTGCGTCTTGATGCAGCAAAGGAACT
>CAYUZC010000298.1:0-2742 GCA_964449525.1 uncultured Ruminiclostridium sp. | reverse complement strand
TAAAACCGGAGAATTTAAGTTATATCATCTGTACCTCAGGCTCAACCGGAAAACCCAAAGGTGTAATGCTGGAGCATAGGGGGATTTCGAACTATGTAGCGCCAACGGCTAGGAACATTCATGTTCGGGCTCTGGTGGAGAGTGCTTCGGCAATGGTTTCCGTTACAACAGTTTCTTTTGACATGTTCCTGAAAGAAAGCTTTACTATGTTGATGAACGGTCTCACCTTGATATTAGCCAGTGAGGATCAGGCAAATAATCCTATGCAACTTGCGGAATTATTTAAGACTACCGGTGCGGACGCATTTAATGCAACACCCTCCAGAATGCTACAGTATCTGGAGCTTCCTGCATTCAGAGAAGTTCTTGGACAATGCAAGGTTGTTATGGCCGGTGGGGAGGCATATCCTTCCACCTTGTTTGAAAAATTAAAAAGTATCACCAAAGCCAGATTACTTACGGGCCTACCGAAATTACTGTCTCATCCAATGCAAAAGAATTAAAGGAGGCTGTCATTTCTGTTGGTATGCCTTTAGCAAATGTAAAAGAATTTATTGTGGATACGGATGGAAACCTTCTGCCTATTGGTATTACCGGTGAACTGTGGATTGGTGGAGAAGGTGTAGGACGTGGCTACTGGAGAAGGGCAGATTTGACGGCTCAAAGTTTTATTGAAATCCCGGAAGGTCGCGTCTATAAAACGGGGGATCTGGCTAGATGGAACCGAAATGGTGATGTTATCATATTGGGAAGGAATGACAACCAAGTTAAACTTAGGGGTTTGCGTATCGAATTAGGTGAGATTCAAACAGCGGTGTGTCAGCATCCCGGTATCAGCATGGCCGTAGTTGTTATCCGTAAAATCAAGGGTGCGGAGCATATATGTACTTATTATACTGCGGGCACCCAGGTCAGCCCGGAAAAAATCAGGGATAACCTTAAAAAGACTCTTGCAAAATATATGGTTCCTACTGCTTATAAACAGCTTGAAAGGCTACCGGTATCCCCAAATGGGAAAACAGATTTGAATGCGCTGCCCGAACCTGATCTTATGGCAAAGCAGGATTATGTAGCACCCACAAATGATATTGAAAAAAGCTTCTGTGAAATATTTGCTCAGGTTTTAAATATCGCCAATCCCGGAATAGAGGATGACTTTTTCGATTTGGGAGGCACATCCCTTTTAGTCACAAGAGTTACCATTGAAGCTATGAACAGAGGCTATAACATCAGTTACGGTGACGTCTTTACACATCCCACTCCGAAAGAAATGGCTATCCTTTTAAGCCAAAATCAAAATAACCTGGAACAACAGCCTAGCCAAAAAGAAGGGGAATCAATTGGAGAATATGACTATTCCGCTATCGAGGAGCTTCTCAAACAAAATACACAGCAAGCTTTTCAGAACGGTGAAAAACAGAAACTAGGAAACGTATTGCTCACCGGAGCGACGGGATTTTTAGGAATCCATATTTTAAAAGAGTTTTTAGAAAATGAAGATGGCATGATTTACTGTTTTATGCGTTCAGGCAGACAGTCCTCTCTGGAAAAAAGGCTGAAGAGCATGTTGGTTTACTATTTTGAAAATAGCTACGATGATCTTTTTGGTATTAGGATATTCCCTGTGGAAGGTGATATTACAAATGCCGATGATTTTAATCGCCTTCAGAGTTTGCCAATTGATACGGTAATAAACTGTGCGGCAAATGTCAAACATTTTGCTCATTCCCAGGAGATCGAAAGAATAAATGTCGGCGGCGTACAGAATGCTATTGATTTTTGTAAAGCAAAAGACTGCCAGCTCATTCAAATATCTACTGCTAGTGTTGCAGGTTTTAGTATCGATGGCAATCCTTCTGAAGACATCCAAATGGATGAAACCATGCTGTATTTCGGTCAGAATCTTGACAATAAATACATTGGAAGTAAGTTCCGGGCTGAGCGATTGGTCTTGCAGGAAGCGGTAAACGGTTTGAAGGCCAAAATAATGCGTGTTGGTAACCTCATGGCACGAAGCAGGGATGGAGAATTCCAAATAAATTTCCATACAAATGGATTTATAAATAGACTTCGGGCATATCAGGCCATCGGCAAAGTTTCATATTCTATCTTAGGTTTATCTACTGAATTAGCACCGATAGACAGCACTGCACAGGCGGTTCTCAAACTGGCCCGCGCACCGAAGGAATGCTGCGTTTTCCATCCATATAATAATCACTCGATTTTTATAGGCGATGTGATAGAAGTAATGAAGGAAAAAGGAATGGTAATTGATGCAGTGGAAGGGTGTGAATTTGAAAGATATCTTTCTCTTGCCATGAGGGACAAATCAAAGGCAGAGGCACTTGCAGGATTGATAGCGTACCTCAATATGGGGAGAGGTAAAAGAGTGTTGCCTCTTTCCACATCTAATGATTACACCATGCAAATACTATATCGCTATGGCTTTAAATGGCCTCTGACAACCGATGGATATTTGGACAAGTTTATTTCTTTACTATCCGGCTTAGGGTTTTTCATGGAGGAAACAGAAGATGTTTGAACGCAACGGTAAACTGATTCAGGGCGTTTTCAAGAAATATTTCTTGCCAACCATCATGATGACGATGGCTCTTTCAATGGGAATAATTGTTGATGGCATTATTGTTGGCAATACACTGGGCTCAGATGCGTTGTCGGCGGTTAATCTCGTACTTCCTGTTTCGCTGTGTTTCAATACGGTATATGTACTTTTTGGCATAG
>CAYUZC010000297.1:430-2751 GCA_964449525.1 uncultured Ruminiclostridium sp. | reverse complement strand
TATCATTTTTTCGAACTGCATACCCTAAAGAAATTGATAATTTGATATTTATGCTTGTTAATTCCACGCACTTTTTATTTATGTTTTCGCAAATCATTTCTGCTTCTGCCGCATTTGCATTTGGTAGTAAAATGAGGAATTCATCGCCTCCCCACCTTGCGACAATGTCGGATTCACGGCAAGATTCCATCAGAATTCTAGAAGCCTCGACTAAGAATCTGTCTCCTTCGTAATGACCTAAAACATCATTGACCATTTTAAGTCCGTTAATATCACCCAAAATAATCGAAAGCGGGTAGCTCTCAATCTCTTCTATCTGCTTAATTTTTTCTTCGATGTACCTTCGATTATATAACGTTGTTAGACTGTCATGATAACTCAAATACAGAATCTCATCCTGCTTAATCTTTTTATCTGTTACATCTCTGAATACCATCACAATCCCTTGTATATCACCATCTTCGCTAAAGATGGGTGCTGCACTGTCTTCAATAGCCCTTTTTTCACCGTTTCTAGACACTATGTAAGTATGATTTCTCAACTCGACCGTCTTTAATCCGAGTAAAACTTCATCAATCGGATTTATGCCCTCAATACCTTTAATTTCATTTTCAAGGGTTAATACAAGATTGACATCTTTTCCTAAAGCATCTTCAGTACGCCAACCGGTAAGTGCTTCTGCAACAGGATTAATTAATGTGACTTTCTTAAATTGGTCTGTAGTTATCACAGCATCCCCAATAGCGAGCAGTGTAATTTTGAGCCGCTCTTTTTCATAGTATAATTCTTGTTCAGCCAGCTTCCTCTCAGTGATATCTTCGAAAACTCCGAGAAGCCCAAAAATCTCTCCGTTTACATCTTTTAGCGGGGCTTTTGACGTTCTGATCCATCCTTGGTCACCATTTGCATAAATGTGTAGTTCTTCGATGTTTATTTTTGCAATTCCGCTTTTCATGATTTCAGCATCATCGGCTCTATATTTTTCTGTTTGCGCAGAGGAAGGCGTATCATAATCATTCTTTCCTATGAGCTCTTCAGGTGAATTTTTGCCGGCTTCTTCCGCAAAATATTGATTGCACCCCAAAAAATTGGAATTCAGATCCTTCCAAAAAATAGGCATCGGAATTGTATCTAAAACTCTCTGCAAAAGTTCATGGGCGAGAATAAATTCCATCCCATCTTGTTCTGAGTGTACTTTAAACCTATTAATGATAATACAAATTACAATCGAAATCATTGGTATTATAACTCCGGGAAGCACATACAAAATGCCACTTGATACAATTTTCAGAAGAGCCAAAATAGCCGAGATACCGCAAAGTGAAATTGCAACCCAATGCACCCTCTTTATTGGTATCAGTGCAATAAGTATAACTGTTAGAACCTGAAATTGTGATAATATGGCTGTTATTGTATATTTATTAAAGTTATAAAAGAATTCTCTTTCCTGCGACGTAAAATAAATTATCAATATATTCAAAAATACATAACAAACAACACAAAAAAATAAAAGAAGCCAGTGTAGGGAGCTAGGTTTTTTTGCTCTTTTGTTAATGGTATTATCTGTGCGGGTAATTTGCATAGTTTTTGCTTCCTTCCATAAGAAAATCGCTCTTCGTAATACAACAAATTTATAACCATATTCATTTAGTGGCACTCTGCCTGCTTGGGATATAATACTATCTATGTATTTTCTTATCCACTTTCTCTTTAGTTCAAGCAACTTTTTAAGAGTAAAAGGAAAACTTATTTTAGATATCATATAAGGGTTATTTTGGCAATTAATCAGAAAAGGAAAACAGTATCAACCTAATTAACAAAAGAAAACTGACAGATGAACTGCAGAACAACATTATCTATGAGAATAATAGTTTTACTTTTTTATACCACTTGATTAAGCGCTTGCGATAAATTTGACTTACTTGGAAAAGCCTATTCTAAAAACTTGTTTATTAATAATTAGGAATAATAATTCATTTCTATTAATTAAATATTAAGTAAAGACATGTCCAAGTTTTAATTGAATATAAATATACAGAACGATAAGCATGATAATGAAATCAATTTTAGAAATCAGAAATAATTATTATAGAGGAGGTATGTAAAATGAAAAAGATCATTAATGAAGTCGCAGTAGTTGAAGATCAGATGATTCAGGGTATGATAAAAGCTTATCCACAGCATATTCGCAAGTTGGATTGCGGAAATGTCGTTGTACGAGCAAAGAAAAAAGAAGGAAAAGTCGCATTAATTAGCGGTGGAGGAAGCGGACATGAACCAGCCCATGGAGGCTTTGTCGGAGAAGGTATGCTGGATGCAGC
>CAYUZC010000297.1:0-420 GCA_964449525.1 uncultured Ruminiclostridium sp. | reverse complement strand
TTGGTTATTGAAGACACCATTTTTGGCGTGCAGGCCGGTGTGGCCGCAGGCATGAAAGTGCTGTGCTACCAACCGCATCCGCAGCATGGGTATGAGGTTCCTACAGGTGTGGTTGTGTTTCAGAGCATGCAGCAGTTGCCGGTGCTGTATTTACATCTCCAACACCTGATCAAATATACGAAGGAATAAAGGCTGTTGGAACCAGTGAAGGTGTTTTGATGGTAATCAAAAACTATACCGGAGATGTTATGAATTTTGAAATGGCTGCTGGCAGGTTTTGCAAATAATGCAAAAGATGATAGCTAAAATCAAAGAGCAGAAGGAATTTTTGTCAGATCTTGATAATGTGATTGGTGATGGCGACCACGGAATTAATATGGCAAGAGGCTTTGGTGAAATAGAGAAAAAAATTCCGACATT
>CAYUZC010000296.1:0-2769 GCA_964449525.1 uncultured Ruminiclostridium sp. | reverse complement strand
CCAAAATAAACGGGCCAATTATGCCCGATTACCGCAAAGAATCCGGCAAAGTACTCTCCAAGGAAAATCCCGCTCCCGGGATTGATTTCACCAAAGACATAGCGACCGATAAGACAAGCTAGGATTCCCTTTAATAAATCTCCCACTATGACTGCGAGCGCGGCTCCCTTGCCGAATGCTCTCAATGCATTGGTTGCACCTGCATTACCACTTCCATAATCTCTGACATCTGCCTTATATAATAACTTTCCTATAATAATCGAGGTGTTGACACTACCTATTAAATAGCCAATAAGCGATGAAAAAATTATTACAATTATATCTAAAGGCATTTATCTCTCTCCCTTTTCCTTAATAGTAAAGCGAATAGGCGTACCTTCAAAACCAAAATTATTACGCAAGGTGTTTTGAAGATATCTTGAGTAAGAATAATGCATCAAGTCGGCACTATTAACAAAAACAACAAAGCTCGGCGGCTTAACACCCACTTGTGTCATATAATAAATCTTAAGGCGCTTTCCTTTGTCTGACGGAGGTTGAACCATAGCAACCGCGTCATTAAGCACATCATTAAGTACTCCGGTCTGTACTCTGAATGAAGCCTGATTGTTGACATAATCAATTAACTCAAACAAGCGCTCCACCCTTTGTCCTGTCTTAGCCGAAATAAAAACTATAGGTGCATAGCTCATAAACTCCAATTCACGTACTACCTTTTTACGGTATTCCTCCATGGTTTTGGTTTCTTTTGTTATAGTATCCCACTTATTAATTGCAATAATTGAAGCTTTACCTTGTTCATGCGCATAGCCCGCGATTTTTGTGTCCTGTTCGGTAACTCCGTCATTTGCATCAATCATTATAATGCATACATCCGCTCTATCCACTGCGGTCCAGGACCTGATAACACTATATCTTTCTATATCTTCATCTACTCTGCTTTTTCGGCGAATCCCGGCGGTGTCAATAAACATATACCGTTTATCACCTGATTCATAGAAAGTATCTATCGCATCACGAGTCGTACCAGGTATATCGCTTACTATAACACGGTCTATACCCAGTATCCTATTAATAATAGATGATTTTCCGGAATTGGGTTTTCCTATGACTGCAACTTTGATATAGTCGTCTTCTTCACCTTCTGCATTTTCCTCTGGAAAATAGTCGTAAATCGCGTCAAGAAGCTCACCCATTCCCAAACCGTGAATAGAGGAAATCGGATATATCTCACCCATTCCAAGATTATAGAATTCATAAGCTTCTGGAGGAGGGTTTCCAATGCTATCAGCTTTATTAACAGCTACTACAACGGGTTTTGCTGACTTTCTCAGCATTACTGCCACATCTTCATCAGAAGCAGTCAGACCGGTTCTTACATCCACCATTAAAACAATTACATCTGCCGTATCAATTGCTATTTGTGCCTGTCTCGCCATCTGCTGTTTAATATAATCTTCTGAATAGGCCTCAATTCCACCAGTATCAATCAGTGTGAATGTCTTGCCTCTCCATTCGCTTTCAGCATAAATACGGTCTCTTGTTACACCGGGAGAATCCTCAATAATAGAAATTCTTCTTCCGGCAAGATAATTAAAAAATGTAGACTTTCCCACATTTGGTCTTCCAACTACTGCAACTACAGGTTTTGACACGTTTTTACCCCCATCATTCACTTACAATATAAACATTGTACCCGCTTTTTACCAAGATATCAAACCTATTCTGCACTCACCATGATATTTCATTCAAACTTATGTTTCAATTAATATCACCTAAGCTTACGCCTTGCTGTCTGGGCTATACTATGTAGTCATCATATTCTATACTTTACCTTATATATTATTATTAAGAGAAATTAGTCCTCTAGGAGGAAAAATGGACGAGATAATTAATTTAGCATCCGAAGAAAATAAATTAAACGAGACAGAAGCAAATGATAATCCGGCAGAAATAGAGAATAACTATAATGGTAAGGAGAGCATTATTGAAAAGGTAAGAGAGCTAAATAATGTAAAATACTACTTTGCATTGTCAGGAAACAGCCCTGAAAATACAAGTGAAGCATTAAATGCCTTCCAACAAAGATTACTTCTTATTACCGGCGGTAATGATGAAAATATGTCCTATGATTTATTAGGTGATGCTTTAGTCTCAAAGGTAAAGCATTTGATTCTAATTGGAAGTACATCGGGACTTATAGAAATGAGCCTAATGCGTAAGCTGGTAGGAAAGCACCAAGGAATCGATATCCGTATAACCCATTGCAGCACATTGAGACAGGCTGTAAATTGCGCTTATCTTTCATCAAAGCCTGATGACTCAGTCCTTTTGTCCCCCGCAAGCAATTGTATTTCCGAACTATATGATGAATTAAAAGAAATATATATTAAGTATGTTGATGCATTATAGTGGAATAGAAAATGCTTACTCCCTTTTGCAATTAGCCAATTTAAGGTATAATTGTGATATCAACATATAGTAATTCATCTCTGAAATAGCTTGAAAAATAAATTATGAGGTAGAATATGGCCTTTTGTGATTACTGTATTTGCTTTGTTGAGGAAGCTGCAAACCGTATCCTCGCAGAAAAGCTGATTTCAGAGGTGTCAACATACACTCTCCCAAAGAAAGTGCATAGTTTGGCAGAAGGAGAACAATACAAAAATGGTCTTCTCTTGCCTCTTATAGATAAGGTTCCACTGACGGAAGCACAACTGAGTATTCTCTCAAATTGCCGGTGGTTATTGGTTGTATGCAATAATAAAG
>CAYUZC010000295.1:0-2777 GCA_964449525.1 uncultured Ruminiclostridium sp. | reverse complement strand
AATAAAACAGCCGCTTTTTTAGCTCTTATTGTTTTCATCTGCGCAATACCCTTTTGTGCCGCTGCGGAGGTAGCTCCTCCAAAGACTATAGGTGCCCCGGAGCATTTTGCCGCAGGACACTATTATGGTGACCAAATCTATTTCACCGTAAGCACTCCCGACGACTTACGAGACTATATCGAGAGGCGTGCTGAGGACGACCCTGATAAACAGATTTTCTCGGCACACATTCAAATCGATTGTAAGATTGATAATGGTAACTGGCATTATACAAAGGATTGGGATTCGCCGGCGACAAAACATAAAAACATTATTTACGATTCAATAAAAAGCAAAACAAATTATATAAATACATATGAGAGAATTTCCCTTTCATCAATGTTTCCTGATGATACTGATTTAAAGGCAGTCTCCGAAAATGGCTGGGACTATTTTAATAGCCACAGTATAACATTTAGAGCACGCTTTGTAGAATCCTTTGATAAGGGTAAAACAAATGTAATATCAAACTGGTCCAACGAGTACACTTTATCTGGCACTTTGAGAGTAGACCCCAATAAGATGATTAACCATGCACCAACCTTGTTATCTGCTGATTTGAAAACTGACGCGGTAGGTGCTCCATACCTTGATGTAATATCGGATAGGATCCCGGGAGATATAATGGACTTACATGGTATCTCCAGTGGAAACATACGAACCGAAATATGGATGAGAAGATTAGAGGATAAGGAATTTAAACTCATAAACCAAGACGGAGGTAATTTGGAGCTCTTTAAAATTAAGGCAAAAGATTATTTCAATGGAGCAGAGCAAAGCTATGATGCTCAAAGCTATGAGATAAAAATTCGATATGCTTTGGACTTAAGAAAAATTAAACAATCGGCCTATGCAGGAAGCACATCAGGCGTTTACATTTACAGCCCCTTCTCAAATATAATTTCTCATAATATGCCTGCTTGGAGTAAAACCAGTCCTTGGGCAACTCCCGAGGTTGAAAAGGCACAAAAGAACGGTCTATACCCCGACACGCTTAAAGGTGCTGATCTTACCAGGCCTATTACCCGTGCTGAGTTTGCCGCAGTGGCATTAAAGCTGTATGAATCTCTTTCGGGGAAAACAACTACGGGGGCACCAACAAGTACCTTCACCGATACTAAGGACCTTGATGTGCTCAAGGCCTTTGCACTTGATATTGTAGCAGGTGTAGGAAATAACAGATTTGCTCCTGATGAGCTAATAAGCCGCGAACAGGCTGCTACCATGCTCACCAGAGTCTTTAAAAAGGTATATTGGGATGGCTGGACCTTGGCAGGAGATAACACATATACTAAGCATTCACTCGATAATAAAGGCGTTCCGACCTTTGCCGACGACGCAAAGATTTCAGCATACGCCAAGCCTTCGGTTTATTTTATGGCCAAATACAGTATTATAGTTGGCAATAACAATATTTTTGCACCGAGAAATACTACCAGCGCTGAAACAGCAGCGGGCTATGCCAACGCCACCCGGGAACAGGCCTTAGCTATAAGCAACCGTACCTTTGAGAAAGTAGATAAAATTCAGGACGGCGGTCCGGTAGAACCACCGGCACAACCTTCGCCTACTCCAACTCCAACACCGCCTCCTAAAGATTCTCCAACCCCTACACCTACACCGCCAGAGACAGGAGAAACACAACATTCGGACGGCAGCCTTGCAGGGGTATGGATGGGATTGGAAAACCGATGGGCCACTACCGGATATTATACAGATTCAATTGATTATATGACTATATTTGACGACGGAACCGTTTATCATAATATGCTTATCGAGGGATTAGGAGGCTTTGACAAGAATAAAAGCCGCTATGAAATAGAAGATCTCTGGGGCACATACACTTTTGATGGTTCTAAGGGTGTAATGAAAATAAATGATTATGTGCCGGATGATCTGGTCATGGATGAAAAGGGGAATCTACAAAAAGGATCCAGCCCCTATTACCGCTGTCATTCAGTAGATGGATTGAAGCTTAAAGGCGATTGGTCCCTTTATGCGGACCCGGTAGATCAGAAGGAATACGCAAGTGATGTTATCTCCTTTACTCTTGACGGTAAATTTGTAGACAAAGGTGTATTCGCTACCGGAGGTTTCTATTTGCCGGAGCAGTTTGAGAACTACTATGTACCTAAAGAAAAAGTTGCTCCTGGAAAAGGAACCTACGAAATAAAGGATTTCACCCTAACACTACGGTATGATGACGGAAGGGTGCGTAAAGCTTCCTTCAATCTTTTATTTTCAGCTAAACCGGAACAAAGCCCCGGTATTATATATATATATAGCCGGAATCTGTTTATTATAGAGTGAGGTAAACTCAAATAATACTGAAGAAAGAATTTGACTTTACAGGAAATAGGTAAAAACAACGCCGAGATGGAAATCTATCAACCCCTAATCGGTTGTGGCCTGACCCGTAGCACAACAGAATAAAGAGCCCTGCTTTACACAGGGCTCTTTGTTATATTTCTGCATACTATCTAATTATAATATTATTCAGCGGTTACTGACGCTGATACTGATGCCAATACGACATCGTCATTTAACACATCAACAAGCTTGATTGTTGCCGTGTAATCTCCTGCAGTATTTGCTACCAAATATACATTGGTTGTAGCATCTGCAAGTTCAAATCCTGTTGCTGGCCCCCAACCTGTCTTAACAATGTTGTACCAATTACCTTGTGTGTCCTGAGCAATCAGCTGAATACCATCATCAAGACCTTCTACAATTACTCT
>CAYUZC010000294.1:0-2785 GCA_964449525.1 uncultured Ruminiclostridium sp. | reverse complement strand
TATGGATACACCACAGGGTGTAAAATGGAAAAGAGTTTAACTTATGAATTTATAAGGGGCAGGAGCGATAAATGGCGAAGTTTCGTAGCAGATATGTTTGTAGCGAGTGCGGGTATGAGAGCAGTGGCTGGCTGGGGAAATGCCCATCCTGCTTAAAATGGAATACCCTGATTGAAGAGGTCTATGAGGAAACTGCTTCTAAGCCCAGAACTCATGATTTGAATTTACCTCAGATTACGCCACTCTCTGAAATTGAGATTCTTGCAACTTCGAGAATTAAAACCGGAAGTAATGAGTTGGACAGAGTTCTCGGCGGTGGCATTGTGCCTGCATCACTTATACTCATAGGAGGAGAGCCGGGAATAGGCAAATCCACCTTGATTCTGCAAGTGTGCGCCGGTATTGCACAAACTAAGAGTGTCCTTTATGTGTCTGGTGAAGAGTCTGTAGGCCAGATCAAGCTCAGAGCAGACAGATTGAATGCTGTCAGTAACTCTGTATATATGGTTTCCGAGACATCGTATGAGAAAATTGAGGGTATCATCACAAAAGAAAAGCCTGATTTTGTGATTATAGACTCAATCCAGACGGTTTATAGCGAAAATCTATCCTCGGCTCCCGGCAGTGTAAGTCAGGTCAGGGATGTAACAGCCAAGCTCCTACGTATTTCAAAGAAGAGCGGTATAACAATTTTTGTGGTCGGTCATGTAACAAAAGAAGGCGCCATTGCAGGACCTCGTGTTTTAGAGCATATGGTGGATACAGTTCTGTATTTTGAAGGCGAACGGCATCTGGATTTTAGAATATTAAGGGCAGTTAAAAACCGTTTCGGGTCTACTAACGAAATTGGGATTTTTGAAATGACTTCGGAAGGCCTAAACGATGTGGCTAACCCCTCCTCACTTATGCTGGATGGCAGAAGTTCGGATCAACCGGGATCGGTTGTTGTGGGACTCATGGAGGGTTCCCGTCCGATGCTTGTAGAAGTTCAAGCATTAGTATGCCCTACCAGCTTCGGAATGCCTAGGCGACAAGCTACCGGAATGGACTATAACCGATTGACAATGCTTATGGCCGTACTGGAGAAAAAAATAGGTATGCAACTTAATTCATTTGACGCATATCTAAATGTGGTAGGTGGCTTTAAGCTGGATGAGCCCGGCGCAGATTTAGCAGTTGTGGCTGCAATCGCATCAAGCTTTAGAAATAAAACAATAGACCCGTCAACCGTATTTTTCGGAGAAGTGGGTTTAACCGGTGAAGTAAGATCTGTAAGCCAGATGGATAAGAGGATTACAGAAAGTCACCGGTTGGGATTTAAAAGATGTATCGTACCAAAGCTAAACAAGAGCAATGCTCCCAATCAAATAAAGGAAATGGAAATAATTATGGTTTCAACAGTAGAACAAGCTCTTACAGAAACTCTATCTTAAATTGTATTTACCGAAAAGCCTAAGCCTTTCAGATTCCTTTAGAATTATATCGTATAGATTTAGGTCCAGATTATTACATATTGTTGTGAGATAAAAAAGATGTCTGCCAATATCCTTTTCAAGTAGGTCACGGCAATTATCACACAATTTTCCTTCTAAATGAGAGCTCATGTAATCCTTTATCTTTGTATATTCTACATCTTCGGGATAATCCTGCTTACCTGCATTAATTCGTATGCATCCGCATTGGGTGACAGCTTTGGATATAGTTCTGTTAATCCGTGCATTGGAATCTTCAAGCTTTGACATTTCATCAAGAATACTCTTGTTGCGTACCAAAAGCTCTGACACAGCGTATTGGAAGCTGTCTAAAGTGGTTTCTTTCATTTTACTCATTTAATAAAACTCCCTTGCTGTTATTTACTTTCTTCAATTATATTTACAAAAATGACAGTTTGTCAACGTCCTTGACGTTTAAATATTTATATGCTATTCTTTTTTTAAAGTGAATATTAACCTTATCAAGAGAGGTAGAGGGACTGGGCCCGATGAAACCCGGCAACCGGCCAATTAGGCGATGGTGCCAATTCCCGCAGGATTATGCCTGGCAGATGAGGAGCATTATATATTTAGTCTCTTCATTCGAAGAGATTTTTTTGCGGCCGTAACACTGCTTGTGAGGGAGCGAAGCGACCGAAGAAGCAGATGTACGTCCCATGCAAGGCTTGCCCAAGAAGCCGAGCTGAAAGCGAGAGCTGAATGGCAGCAAGCTACTGCGGCGGCCGTAACACTGCTTGTGAGGGAGCGAAGCGACTGACATCTATAAACAAGAGAGGAAATTTATTATGGCTATGAAGAGATTTTTTACATCTGAATCTGTTACTGAGGGGCATCCAGATAAAATCTGCGATAACATATCTGATGCTGTGCTAGATGCAATTATTGCAGAGGATCCCTATGGCCGTGTTGCATGCGAAACAGCTGTGACAACAGGCATGGTGCTGGTTATGGGTGAGATTACAACAAACTGCTATGTTGATATTCCTAAGATTGTCAGGGAAACCGTCAAGGATATCGGTTATGATAAGGCCGAATATGGCTTTGATTGTGAGACCTGTGCTGTTATTACTTCTATTGACGAGCAGTCCGGCGATATTGCACTAGGAGTTAATGAGGCTTTAGAAAGCAAAAGAAAGACATTGACAGATGATATCCAAGCTATTGGAGCCGGGGATCAGGGGATGATGTTCGGTTATGCCTGTAACGAGACTCCTGAACTTATGCCTATGCCAATATACGTTGCCCATAAGCTTACCGAAAAACTGACTGAGGTAAGAAAAGAAGGTATCATC
>CAYUZC010000293.1:1796-2798 GCA_964449525.1 uncultured Ruminiclostridium sp. | reverse complement strand
CGGCACATAGCAATAAATTGCTATGCCTGAACTTATGGTATAATACCCTATATTGCATTCAAAGGAGAAAAGAGATGGCAAGAACATCGAGGAAGAACAGAAGACAAAACTTTTTAGTTGTAATGGCGGCAATTCTATCATTAACGATTATAGCAGTGGTGTTTGCACTACTTACGAGGAAGAATCCAAATAATCCCCCTAATTCAAGCACGCCGAGTCCTACTCAAACAGCTTCTGCTACGGCAACTCCTGACAATACACAAAGTCCTGTACCGAGTCAGAGTAGTACGCCAACCCCTACACCAACACCAACACCAACTCCGACGCCTACACCTACTCCGGTACCCGACCCCACTCCCGTAAATGGGATAACACCATATCCGGAGATTACACAGGACAGCCGCAGTACCCATACAAAGGATATGCCTCCTGTAAAAGCATTGTATCTCAATGCCACCTCGGTTAGACAAAATCTTGACCATTATATTGATTTAGCCAACAGGACAGAAATCAATGCTTATGTAATAGATATAAAAAATGATGCGGGCATGCTCATGTATGATTCCGATCTTGATGTTGTAAACGCCGCAAACGCAGATACCGAGGGCTTTGATATAAGAACCGTCACTAAGAAGCTCCATGATAACGGTATCATAGTAATAGCGCGCATGGTTACATTCAAGGATTCTACCATGACAACCTATAATCCTGATTTAGCGATAAAAAAAGATAATGGTGAGGTCTGGAACTCAGGTACAAAGTGGTTGAATCCGACCAAAAAGGAATCTTGGGATTATATTTTAAGTATTGCCCAAGAGGCTGTTCATTTTGGGTTTGATGAAATTCAGTTTGACTATATTCGTTTCCCTGAAACCAGTCTTTATACTTACAAAATGGATTTTGTAGACGGGCAGACACGTTCAGGGGCTATCGAGAATTTTATTCGCTATATTAGAATGAATCTTCCTTCTGAAACGGTTCTGTCAGCAGATATATTCGGCA
>CAYUZC010000293.1:0-1786 GCA_964449525.1 uncultured Ruminiclostridium sp. | reverse complement strand
GGCATGCCAATGATTTCAATGAAGGATTATGGTGAAATAGGCCAGACCCTTGAAACCATAGGTAACAGCCTTGATTATGTTTGTCCAATGATTTACCCTTCACATTATGCCAATGCGGCACCTAAAGGAAAATCAATGGCCAATGGTGTCGGCCAGACAATAAACGGAATAAAATTTACCCATCCTGACCTAAAACCTTACGAGGTTGTATATAATACTCTTATGGTGGGAAAAGATCGTATTGAAAAAAAATCTGGTTATAATTTGAATGTTCGAGCCTATATTCAGGGCTTTACGTTAAGCAGTCTTCCTGACGGTTATTGGATGAACTACGGGGTCGAGGAATATCAGGCTCAGATGAAGGCGATCTATGATGCGGGGTATGACGAGTGGATATTCTGGAATGCACCTAATACATATGTAGAAGCTGCATTTAAGCCTGAGTAATAATATATTAATTAATATCAGACTGTATAAAAGTTATACAATTTAACTGCAAAATTGTTAGAAAAATAGTGCGATTCAAACTGTATAATGAATTGCAGTATGGTAACTGGAGGTAATAATGAACCTGTTACAAGCTATAATTTTGGGTATAGTACAGGGGCTTACAGAATTTCTGCCTATAAGTAGCTCGGGACATCTTGTCCTTTTTCAAAAGATTTTGGGTGTTGATATTTCTACAACTGAATCCCAGTCAATGATTATGACTTTTTATATTGCGCTTCATGTGGGCACCTTATGTGCGGTTGTTTTCTTCTTCTGGAAGAAGGTTGTTGAGATGATTCGTCGTCCTTTTTCCAAGCTTCCCATGCAAATTGTAGTGGCAACCATACCGGCAATTATTATTAATTTCCTGTTTGGAGATTTTATAGAAAGTACATATATTAGCTCAATTCTATTAGGCCCGGGATTTTTATTTACGGGCTTGGCAATAATTATCGCCTCAAAAGTAGCTGACGGAAAAAAAGGCCTTAAAGAGCTCAAAACAACAGATTCAATTGTAATCGGCACGGCGCAGGGAATTGCTTTACTGCCTGCAGTATCCCGTTCGGGTATGACAATTACCACCTCATTGATGTTGGGGCTTGAAAGAGGCTTTGCCGCCGACTTTGCATTTTTAATGTCTATTCCTCCAATTCTCGGCGGTGCACTTTTGGATGGGATTGACATTATGAAAGGCACAGAAGTTACACTTGAATCTATAGGCATGGTTAATATTCTGGCAGGTATGATAGCGGCCGGAGTTACCGGATTTCTTGCTATAAAAATCATGATGAAGGCTATTAAGAATATGAAGCTGAAGTACTTTGCTTATTATGTATTTGCCTTAGGGACCTTAATAATCATAGGGCAATTATTCTTCAAAGATAGTTTTCGATGGCTCTTATAAGGATCATAAATTTAAATTTTTATAAATTGGGTGATAGTCAAAATGAAAGACACAATTATTTTAGGAATAGAAACAAGCTGTGATGAAACTGCGGCCTCCATTGTGGTAAATGGACGTGAGGTTTTATCAAATATTATAGCATCCCAGATAGATTTACATGCCGAATACGGGGGAGTTGTTCCCGAAATAGCTTCACGTAAGCATGTGGAGCTTATACTCCCTGTTATAGACTCTGCATTGAAGGAAGCAGGTATGGCTTTAGAAGATGTGGACGCAATTGCGGTAACCTATGGGCCCGGTCTTGTAGGTGCGCTTTTGGTTGGTGTAACTGCGGCTAAAGCACTAGCGGTAGCACTTGATAAGCCTCTTATCAAGGTTCACCATATTGAAGGG
>CAYUZC010000292.1:0-2799 GCA_964449525.1 uncultured Ruminiclostridium sp. | reverse complement strand
ACTGATGATCGACATTTGATGTTCCTCCTTTAATATTGCGAAATATGCCAAAATTGCACTTAGTATATCATAGCTTACTAATTCTATTGACGCAACAATAAATTCGACAAATTATTATAAATTTTTTAATTTGTTTGACTTTTATTATGTTATAAATTCCAATATTACCCCATATTTTAGATTAGTAATAAAATCAATGTTAGATAGTATTTGAAAAATACCAATAAGTTATAACATATAATTTTTGTTAATTAGCAATTTATAAAATTATAATATAATATTTGATTTTGTATATGGATTTTTAGCTTATTTAGTTATATAATAAACAGTACACAAATGATAGATACAACAAGATAATATAACATCATATTGTCAGCACATTATATTGACATAACATTACAATTGGAGGTTTCCCAAAGTTGCGAGATATTTATGAAAGCCCATTTAATACGCGTTATGCCAGCAAGGATATGCTTGGAATTTTTTCGCCCCAAAAGAAGTTCAAAACATGGAGAGCATTATGGATTGCTCTTGCGGAAGCCGAAAAGGAACTTGGGCTAGATATTACGGATGAACAAATTAATGAGCTTAAGCTTTATAAAGATGATATAAACTATGAATTAGCAGAGAAAATTGAAAAAGAAACACGTCATGATGTTATGTCTCATGTACATGCCTATGGTGCTCAATGTGAAAAAGCAAAAGGTATAATTCATTTGGGTGCCACTTCTTGTTATGTGGGGGATAATACAGATATAATAGTTTATTCTGAAGCACTAAAGATTATAAAGAATAAAGTTCTATCTGTTATTATTAAACTTTCCAATTTTGCTGAAAAATATAAGGATATGCCAACATTAGGTTATACTCATTATCAGCCTGCACAGCTTGTTACTGTAGGTAAAAGAGCTTGCTTGTGGATAATGGATCTTTTATTGGATATTGAAGAGCTTGATTTTGTTATTGATAATCTGAAGCTCTTAGGAAGCAAGGGGACGACCGGCACTCAGGCCAGCTTTTTAGCCCTCTTTAACGGAGACCATGAGAAAGTAAAGAAGCTTGATAGCTTAATTGCAGAAAAGTTAGGTTTTAAAAACGTCATACCGGTATCGGGGCAAACATACTCCAGAAAGCAGGATTCACGTTTATTAAATGCTTTGAGTGCTGTTGCCCAAAGTGCTTATAAATTCAGCAACGATATGAGGTTATTAGCCAATCTTAAGGAAATGGAAGAACCTTTTGAAAAGAAACAAATAGGCTCTTCAGCAATGGCATATAAAAGAAACCCAATGAGAAGCGAGAGAATATCATCTTTAGCGCGCTACGTTATTGTAGATGCGCTTAATCCGGCGATTACCGCATCTACCCAATGGTTTGAAAGAACTCTTGATGATTCGGCTAATAAACGAATTAGTCTACCTGAGGCATTCTTGGCCGTAGATTCAATTTTAAACATCTATAATAATATTACAGATGGAATTGTTGTATATCCGATGATTATAAGAAAAAGGATACTTGAAGAACTGCCTTTTATGGCGACAGAGAATATTCTCATGGAAGCAGTTAAGCGTGGAGGGGACAGACAGGAACTTCATGAGCGCATACGTGTTCATTCAATGGAAGCTTCTAAAATTGTTAAAGAAGAGGGGAAACCTAATGACTTGATTAAGAGAATTGCTGATGATCCTCTTTTTGATATCAGTTTAGATGAGTTAAACGATGTTCTTACACCAGAAAACTACATTGGGCGAAGCAAAGAACAAGTAGAAGAATTATTATCAGAACATGTTTTACCTTTATTAAGGAAGAATAACGCACAAGAAATCAATATTGAATTAATGGCTTAATTATGGACCATAAGTCCTATTGATAGTTGTACATTTATAATGTAACATTGTCATATCATCATATTGTGATTAAATAAATAAAACCGGAGGTCATACGTTATGGTTGCAATTAACAAGTATAGTAATGTACCACTTTATTGTCAGCTGAAAAACTTAATAATTAAGAAAATTGAAAGTGGTGAATTTGAAGCTGATAATAAAATTCCTTCAGAACAGGATTTTTGCGATCAATACGACATTTCAAGACCTACCGTCAGACAGGCAATTAATGAATTAACTGCGGCAGGTCAGCTCTATAAAATGAAGGGTAAAGGTACATTTGTATCTGCGCAAAAAACTTATATAAGTATTAAGGACTATACCGGTTTTACTGATTCAATACTGGACAGTAAGAACCCATCTGAAAAAGATATTTTATCTATTGAGGTTGTGACAGGGCAAAATAATCCTAAGGTTTTAGAGGCATTTGGTATGAAACCAGAAGGGAAAAATGATTTTGCTGCTATTACATATACAAACACATTGAAAAATGATGTTGTTTCATTAAGCGTTTCATATATTCCGTTGGCTTTATTTCCTGAAATTTGTGAGGATATTGAGTCTGGTAAAGACGTACTAAGGGGCAAATACCCATTAATACCTAGTAGCACTAAAAGCATGCTTGATGTTATAAACACTGACCAGAAGGAAGCAGTATATTTGCAACTACAACCCGGACAGCCACTTATTCAGATTAACAATACCCTTTATTCAAAGAGCGGACAACCGGTAGAATATATTATTACAAAATATCGTGCTGATAAAACTAGACTTCAATTCGAAGATCACAAATAATTATTTTGCTATCATTATATATATTAATAAAAAGTATAGCCGGCGTTATTGCCGGCTTATATTATTATTGTTGCATATTTTGTTGCATGGTTTGAAATTTTTGAGTAGCCGTCTGAAC
>CAYUZC010000291.1:0-2817 GCA_964449525.1 uncultured Ruminiclostridium sp. | reverse complement strand
TTTAAAACAATTCGCAAGAGTATCAATCGTCTTCTGGATCTTAAAAAGATGGAAACCGATGGTATTTTTGATGTTCTTCCTAAAAAGGAAGTCAGCAAATTAAATCTTGAAATGGAAAAATTGGAAAAGAATCTTGGCGGTATAGTTGAGATGAAGAAGCTTCCCGTTGCATTATTTATTGTAGATCCTAAAAAGGAAAGAAATGCTATATTGGAAGCAAGAATACTTGGTATTCCGATTGTAGCTATTGTTGATACTAACTGTGACCCTGATGAGGTTGATTATGTTATTCCCGGTAATGATGATGCAATCAGAGCTGTTAAGCTTATCAGCGGGAAAATGGCTGATGCCATCATAGAATCAAAGCAGGGTGAAATGGGATCTGCTGCTACAGATGCAGAAACAGCTGCAGAAACAAAGGCAGAAACAAAGGCAGATACAGGCGTTAATGATAATAAAGTTGATATTGAAGAAGTGCCTGTGGAAAAAGCAGAAAAAGCTCCCGATTCAGAAGAGGTAGTTGTAGAAGAATAGTGCTTAACACATTTTAGGAGGATAAAGTTATGGAAATTAATGCTAGTATGGTTAAAAGTTTACGTGATATTACCGGTGCCGGTATGATGGATTGCAAAAAAGCCCTTATTGAAACAAACGGTGTTTTAGATAAAGCAGTTGAATATCTTCGCGAAAAAGGTATTGCAAAAGCAGCTAAAAAAGCCGGTAGAATTGCTTCAGAGGGTATTGTTGAATCATACATCCATGGTGGCGGTCGTATCGGTGTTTTAGTTGAGGTTAATATTGAAACAGATTTTGCGGCAAAGAATGAAGATTTTCGTTCATTTGTAAAGGATGTAGCAATGCAAATCGCAGCAATGAATCCCACATATGTTAAAAGGGAAGATGTTCCTGCCGATTTAATAGAAAAAGAAAAAGAAATATTAAAGGCCCAGGCTATTAATGAGGGAAAACCTGCAAATATAGCAGAAAAAATGGTAAACGGCAGAATCGAAAAATACTACAATGAGATTTGCCTACTTGAGCAACCATTTATTAAAGAAAGTGATAAAAATGTTAAACAGGTTCTTCAGGAAAAAATCTCTACAATTGGTGAAAATATTAGTATCAGAAGGTTTGCTCGTTTTGAAATGGGCGAGGGCTTAGAAAAGAAAGAAGAAAACTTTGCTGATGAAGTAATGAAGCAAATAAAGTAAATTTTAGTGAAGGAGGTATATTGATTTAAACATCATATACCTTCTTTTTTAAAATAATGTTTAATACATGATTAATATACATCCTTATATTACGATAACTCACGTTTTTGGAGGTTTTATGGGATTAAAGTTTAAGAGAATTATGCTAAAAGTTAGTGGTGAAGCATTATCTAGCACAAAACATTTTGGTATTGACGCATCAGTTTTAAGCGATATCAGTGATAAAATAAAATCTGCATGGGAAATGGGAGTTGAAATAGGCATAGTGGTAGGGGGAGGGAACTTCTGGCGTGGCCGAAGCAGCAAAGGTATGGACAGAACCACAGCAGACCATATGGGTATGCTCGCGACTGTAATGAATTCTTTAGCTCTGCAGGACTCTTTGGAATCAAGAGGTGTTCCAACTAGGGTACAAACAGCTCTTGATATGCCAAGAATCGCCGAACCATACATCAGGGGAAGAGCAGTAAGGCACCTTGAAAAAAAGAGGGTAGTAATCTTTGCCTGCGGAACAGGTAATCCTTATTTTTCTACTGATACAGCAGCAGTATTAAGAGCAGCTGAAATAGAAGCAGAAGTTATCCTTCTCGCTAAGAATGTTGATGGTGTGTATGACAGTGATCCTAAACAAAATCCGTATGCCAAAAAGTTTGAAAACATTACTTTCTTTGAAGTATTGCAACGTCAATTGGGGGTAATGGATACAACTGCAACATCTCTTTGTATGGACAACAATATTCCTTTGCATGTATTTAGCATAAGAGAACCTGAAAATATTATAAAGGTTTTAAACGGTGATAAAGTTGGTACATTTGTAGCTAAGGAGGTTTAATAAAATGGTTAAGAATTATGATGAGTTTACCAAGAAGATGGAAAAATCTATTAGTTTTTTGAAGGATGAACTAGCATCAATCCGTGCAGGAAGAGCAAATCCTCGTCTTTTGGATAAGATTAATGTAAACTATTATGGAACTCCCACATTGATTTCTCAGATTGCAAATATTCAAGTACCTGAAGCAAGACAGATAATTATACAACCATGGGATACCAAAATACTTAATGATGTTGTTAGAGCAATTCAGATGTCAGATCTCGGGTTGAATCCTAATAACGACGGTAAGGTCATTCGCCTTATGTTTCCTCCGTTAACCGAAGAAAGAAGAATTGATTTAACCAAGGAAGTAAAAAAACTTGGTGAAAGTAATAAGATTGCAATCAGGCAGATTCGTCGTGATGCAGTAGAAAGCTTCAAAAAAAGCGAAAAGGCAAAGGAAATTACAGAAGACGAGCTTAAAACTGCAGAAAAAGATATTCAAAAATTCACCGATGAATATATAGTGAAGGTAGATAAAACAGTCGAAATAAAAATGCAAGAGATTATGGAAGTTTGATATAAAGTAAGTATTAAGGGGACTAAACGATTTTTTTATCGTTTAGTCCTTATTGTAATAAATACAATATAAATGTTGTTATTATTTATAAGGACGTAATTACATTGTTATGTGATTGCGTTATGGGTTATTCTTATGTGTGGTAGATTTTATGTTCCGAAAAAAGATATTGACGATTTTGCCGGATTAGTAAATAAAATCGAAAAGGAACTTTT
>CAYUZC010000290.1:0-2817 GCA_964449525.1 uncultured Ruminiclostridium sp. | reverse complement strand
GTAGCGCCAAAGTAGACGGCGATGGTATAAAGTACGGTTTCACTGGAGCCCATAATAGTGGACAAAACCCTTCCTATATATGAGTCTGCTCCATAGATCCTGATTTGTTCACTGAAAATTCCTAATGAGGCACTTCCTGAAAATGGGCGTATTAAAAGGACCGGAATGGTTTCAGGGGGGATGCCGATTAAATCCAAAGGCTTTGAAATTAGATTAGTTAAAATATCAATGAGTCCTGATGCATTTAAAATAGACACAGCCGCTATAATACCCACCATAGTGGGGAGAATATTAAAGGCTGTTTCGGCACCCTCCTTAGCACCTTCAACAAATACATCAAAGACAGGAACACCATTAAGATAAGCCACCAATACAATTAGAAGGATAACTCCGGGAATTGAGAAGTCTGAAATAAAATTCATCAAGATCATCCCTTCGAGAAATTAACATTTTCGAGTAGTTTTGCAGCTATAATTCCTGAAACTAAAGATATAAATGATGCTATCCATATACATGGAATAACTGATGATGGGTTAGTGGACCCTGCTTGCTGGCGTATGATAAGAACAGTTGAGGGAATAAGCTGAATGCAAGCTGCATTTACTACACCAAACATAACCATTGCATTGCTTGCTACAGCTGAGTTGTTATTAACGCTTGACAGCTCCTTCATTGCCATAATACCCAATGGTGTGGCAGCATTGCCCAGGCCCAGAAGATCTGCACTTATACTCATGGCAATGGCACCGTTTGCAGGATGATCATTTGGGATACCCGGGAAAAGAAACTTAAAAATTCTTCTAAGAAACTTTGCAAGGGTGTTTACAAGACCACCTTTTTGGGCTGTTTTCATTATCCCAGACCAAAGACACATGGAACCGAGCATAGTGATAACAAGATTCACCGAATTAATACAGCTTTCCAAAACAGCATCTGATACTTCGCCAATTCTGCCTGTAAGTATTCCGGTTATAACTCCGGCTAAAATCATTACAATCCAAATTGTATTCAACATAAAATCAATCCGATTTATAGTACTCTCTCTTAATAAATATAGAAAATATAAATATTTATTCGTTAAAAGCGTAAGCTTTGTCCAGTGTCAATTATCAATACTTTATCAGACATATTTTAGCAAATATCGTAAATAAAGTGATATGTTATGTTGACCGTTCCTTCAATTTTATGGTATTATGACATATAGAAAAAATCTAGGGGGGAAGTTTGGTGAAATCAACAGGTATTGTCAGAAAAGTTGACGAGCTTGGTAGAGTTGTATTGCCTATCGAGCTCAGAAGAACACTCGATATCGCCGAAAAGGATGCTCTTGAAATTTATGTAGATGGAGCAACCATTATCTTAAGAAAGTATGAGCCTGCTTGTATTTTCTGTGATAACGCGAAAGATATCAAAAATTATAAGGGCAAAAATATTTGTGGTGATTGCTTAGCTCTGCTAAAGCAAGAATAGCAAATGTACGTAAAAGGCCGTTTCGTTTAGAAACGGCCTTTTATGTATATAATTATTAAAATTTTGCAAACACTTTAGCAAAGATTCCTGCAGCCTCATCCATAAGATCCTTGGTGTGGGTGGCAGTATAGCTGGTTCTTATCATGCTAAATCCCGGAGCCACAGCCGGAGAAATAACAGGATTGACATATAACCCTTCATTCAATAGTTCTCGGCAGAGAATAAATGTTCTTGTGTCATCAAATGTCATAATAGGAATTATTGGTGTTTCGGTTTCATTAAGCGGAATATTATTCGCTTTCAAAAGACCTCTCATATAATCAGCAATATTATTTAAATTCCTGACTCTCTCGGGTTCTTTTTTCAGAATATTTAGAGCGCAGAGCGCAGCCGCGGCATTTGACGGCGGAATAGAAGCACTGAAAATAAATGGACGTGATGAATGCTTGACATAGGATATAACATCAGCACTAGCAGCCATATACCCGCCTAAGCTGGCAAGAGATTTAGAGAATGTCCCCATCAATATATCAACATCGTCCTCCAGACCAAAATGTTCAGCAGTGCCACGTCCGTTCTTCCCCAGTACACCAAGACCGTGAGCATCATCAACCATAACACGGGCACCATATTTTTTTGCCAATTCAACTATTTGAGGAAGCTTACATATTTCACCGCCCATACTGAATACACCGTCGGTAACAATGAGACACCCTTTTGATTCAGGTACTTCCATTAAGACCTTTTCCAAATCTTCCATGTCACTGTGCTTATAACGAACCATTGTGGCATAGCTTAAACGGCATGCGTCATAGATACTGGCATGATTTTCCTTATCACAAAGAATAACGTCATTACGGCCCGCAATAGCCGAAATGATTCCTAAATTAGATTGAAAACCTGTGCTAAATGTTATACAGGCATCTTTGTGAAGAAATTCAGATAAAGCATCTTCAAGTTCCAGATGTAGGTCCAGTGTACCATTAAGGAACCTGGAACCGCTACAGCCTGAGCCATACTTCTCTACAGCCTTTATGGCTGCCTCTTTTACTCTGGGATCTGAGGTCAGCCCTAAATAATTGTTTGAACCAATCATAATGGTTCTGTGTCCTTCCATTGACACAACGGTGTCCTGACCTGACTGTAGAGCATGAAAATAGGGATAAATCCCAGCTTCAATGGCCTCTTTCACCAATGTAAAGTCGTAGCATTTTTTAAATAAATCCATGTCAACATCTCCCTTAATCAAGGAAATTTATTATTATGACCTGATTATATTACCAGCATCATAAAATACTATTTCATTGTACCATAATAATGTTAAATATCCAGTATTATTTATTCTGT